>NZ_JBPWAP010000025.1:0-81217 GCF_051776705.1 Bacillus cereus group sp. BceL291
ACAATCACAAAAGAATTAAAACAAAACTAAAAGGATTGTCCCCTGTGCAATACAGAGTTCAATCCTTAGTAGCTGCTTAATATATTTGTCTAATTTTTTGGGTTCAGTTCAGATTTTCTAAATGGACTTTTTTAGATTTCTAGATACGACTACTGATAAAAATGGAACAAACTTGTTATTTAGGTTGTCTATTAAGTATACGTATAAAACAGGGGTTCATGATAGTTCACTCATTTTATGAAAAGTGAGATGCAAGAGAGTGATATCCGATACACTCTTTAATTGTATCGATATGTATAACATCTAAAAAACATATATTCTTGAAAGAGGTTGAAAATGTATGATAGTCTTAAACAAGTTTTTTAACATTTTACATTACAAAAAGATGGTACCTGTAGTATTTCTTTCATGTGCAACGCTTATAGGCTGTTCTGATGGTAATACTCAATCTGAATTACCTAAACAAACGAAACAAACAAATCAAATCAAACAAGAAATTACTGGTAATGATTCTTTTGTTAAACTTGAAAAAGAATTTGATGCTAAACTCGGTATTTATGCATTGGACACTGATACGAATCAAACCGTTACTTATCAATCAGATGAACGGTTTGCATACGCATCTACCCACAAAGCTTTAGCTGTGGGAGTACTTTTACAAAAGAAATCAATAGAAGATCTAAATCAAAGAGTTTTGTATACCCGTAAAGATCTTGTTAATTACAATCCAATTACAGAAAAGTATGTTGATAGTGGTATGACCCTGAAAGAGCTTGCAGATGCTTCTCTTCGATATAGTGATAATACTGCACAAAATCTTATTCTTAAACAATTAGGTGGACCTAGTGAATTCAAAAAATCACTAAGAGAAGTAGGAGACACCGTTACAAATCCTGAACGTTTTGAACCAGAATTAAACGAAGTGCCTCCAGGAGACGTACGTGATACTAGTACCCCAAAGGCATTAGCTACTAGTCTTCAGGCTTTTACGCTAGGAGATGTACTTTCAACTGAGAAACGGGATTTATTAATAGATTGGATGAAAAGGAATACTACCGGAGACAACTTAATTCGTGCCGGAGTTCCAGGAGGATGGGAAGTAGCTGATAAGACTGGCTCGGGATCTTATGGAACCAGAAATGATATCGCAATTATTTGGCCACCAAATAAAAAACCAATTGTTCTTGCGATACTTTCTAATCATGATAAAGAGGATGCTAAATACGATGATAAGCTTATTGCAGAAGCAACCAAGATAGTGTTAGATGCTTTAAAAGTGACAAATAAATAATAATAGTAACTAGTTATTATTATTTTCCCGGTTTTTCGTCACAATATTGTGAGTCATGATTTTGCTAGCGGACTAATGTTTATGGGGTTCTTCGTTGGAGTTGCATTTTTAGCAACGATGGCAAGTTGCTTAATGTTTAAAGTTCTGTCGGGAGCATCAAAAGATGTGGCACGTTATCAAACGTTTCGTAAAATTGTTGTCCGCCGAGAATTATTAACAAACTCAATCTATAAAGAGTTATACTTCATATTTTTATTCCCAGCAATTGTCGGGATTACTCATATATTATTTGGTATGAACATGTTTAGTCCTATTTTAATCAATCCGTACTCTCGTATTTGGTTACCACTTGTTATTTTTGTAGTAATTTATTCGATTTATTACTTGATTACAGTTCAATTATATAAAGGAATTGTACTCTCGAAAAAAAGATCAATGTAATGATGTTATTCATAAAGAATGATAGATAATCCTTTTTGGAAAGAACAATTAAGAGAGAGATAACATTAATTATCGACTGTATCGAAAGTGAAATCACTTCTTTACAGAAGGAGATGGAGAATTAAGTCAATCGAATGAATATTATAGCCTGCTAATATCCCAGAGTATGTTATAAATAATATTGCCACTTGGGTGCAAGGAAGATTGAAATGAAATTAGCAACCATATTTTTAAATAGTTATTTTCAGAGGCAACAAGTGTATTAGGGAGGGGGCATTTGGCTTAGAGGAATCTTCAGGTGAAAAGACCTGAAACAGCCTTCCCTATAGCAATAATAAAGATGTCTAATTTCTAATATAGAAAATAATAGCGTTGCTACATTCAATATGTAGCAACGCTATTTAAATTTTTTAAACAGGGTTAAATTTTTCAAGAAATTTACCTATAAAAAATGATATCCAATTAAATTCATAAGTTTATCCTCTATGTATTTTGTAACTACATTTCATCTTGCTGTAAAGAAACAAAAAATACTTTTTTATTCAATAATTCCAATTTCTAGAGCCTTTTGAACAGCTTCTTCTTTGTTACAGACTCCTAGCTTTGTATAAGCTGTAGAAGCATAATTTCTGACCGTACCATTTGACAAATATAACCTTGATGCTATGGTAGTGTATCGAAGTCCTTTTGCTACTAGCTGTAATATTTCTATCTCCCTAGCTGTTAGCTCATAAGCGGCTGCTTTTGATTGTGGTGTCTCTTTTTGTTCATCGAACTTCTCAAATATTTTGTGAGACATTCCCTGATCAATCAGTGTTCCACCTTTGTGAATAAGTCGGATCGTATTGGCTAGCTCCAACGTTTCAATAGATTTAAGTAAAAAACCATCCGCACCGTTGCGAAGTGATTCCACTGCCTGTTCGGTATCTTGAAACGTTGTAAAAATCAATACGCGGATATGTGGCCATTGTTGCTTAATCTTTTTGGTTGCTTCGATTCCATCCATGTGCTGCATATCTAAATCCATAAGTATAACATGGGGTTGAAGGCGCCCACACAAATCGATGGCTTCATTGCCATCCTCAGCTAAACCGACTACATTTAAATCTTCATATCTATCGAGTAGTGTCCTCAAACTTTCCCGGACAAATGGCTGATCGTCTACAATTAACAAACGAATAAGTCCATCTTTTATTTCAGTTTGTCGCGGTATGGTACAAGTAACAAGCATTCCTTCCTCTGGCTTTGTATATACAGACAATTGACCTTGCAAGTTCATTGCTCGTTCTTTCATCGCATTCATACCGAAGCCTTCCTGCCATTCTACATTTCCTTTTCCATTATCTTGAACTTCTAATCTCGTATATTGTTGTTCAAACTGCAATGAAACTATAATTTCAGTTCCCTGACCATGACGTACTGCATTCGTAAGGGACTCCTGTAAGCAACGAACGAATGTGATCTTCGCTTGCCGAGATAGTTGATATTCCTCTCCGAATGTCCTAAAACTTACATTTACCTGAGCGTGCTCCTGAAATTCGGCTCCAAGATTTTGTAGAGATTGAATCAAGGAAGGAGATTGACATGGAGAATCCATTTGATGTAGGTAACCTCTCACGTCCTCGATGCTTTTCCGTCCCATTTCAAGCAGAGAATCTAGCCTCTGTATACCCATTTCAGTAGCAAGTTCGGTGCGCAACGTTTCCATCCCCATAATAATAGAAGTATAAGCGTGACCAACTGTATCATGAAGCTCACTCGACAGTCTGTTCCGTTCTTCTGCCAATGTAATGCGTTCAATTTGAGACATATATTGCTCAAGTACCGCGTTTTGTTTACGAATCGCTTCATTTTGCTTATGATTGACGATTAGTAAATGGAAAGCGAATCCCATTACATAAGCAAGTCCATAGTAGGTAACTAAAATCCAATAGCTATTACTTGGTGCAACCGCATAGAGAATTCCAGTTGTTATAAAAACTGTTGTTGGAGCTGTCCAATAATAGGACAAATGCTTACTATTCGCAGCAATTAGAAACACCGATATAAGAAATGTCTTGTTAGCTTCCGGAAATAAGGAGGTTAAATATATACATAGTCCACCATATAGCAGTATTTCTGTGAACAAGTAATATTTGTAATTGAACAGTAAGGCTACCCATGGAATCGAGAAGGCAACAACCTCCCAAAAAATAATAATCCAAAGTGGTAGTGTCAAACTATTCTGAAAATCTAATGTGATTACGACGATAGAGACACTAACAAGTATACGGACTCCTAACATAATCCAATCGTACCAAACCCAATACTTAACCATATCTAACAAGTTATTCCCCCCTAAGTAGCCTACCATTTTACTTCCTATATTATAAATTAATCCTTCATACATTGTTATACTTTTTAATTTTACACTACAATTTTCTCACAAAAGGGAAACTTCTATCGATTTAGTTGCCGAATCATGCTACGGGTATAGCCACCAATTTTCTTTGTCAAACGTTCTACTATTCTAATACTTATGGCGGTAAATACTATACCCATAAACATTACAAAGAGTGACTTGGCAAACGTATCTATCTGTATGAATATAATATTCATTTCGATGTATTGATACAGTAGTGGTGCTAACAGGAACATAAGTGGCATTACATAAAAAATAATTGCACTAATGAGACTGAAAATGCCAATCACTAATTTCTGCATTAACCAAAAGGCAGCAGACCAAGTGCGACGATCTGTAAGCACTAATTTCACCTGAGTCCAGTTCGATGTATCTATTGTTATACTTCTGTCATAAGAGTCTGTTGAAATATCTGTATAAATTTTCGTCTGTATGCGCTCGAATTGGATAAAAGCTGTAGTAGTCTGTAGTACGCGTATAACTAGTGGAATCCCAATTACCGTAAATGAAAGGGTGAAGCTGAATAGCAGAGCTATTAAATAAAAACAAAAATAAAACAATCCTGTAACGAAAGTTAGCAATAAAAAATAACCATTCTGTATGAATCTTGATTTCATAAAGTTCATCGCTCCTATCTATATAATAACCGAATCATACTGCTTTTTTTGTCATTCTCACTAGTGTAAAAGTGTCATATGACATTTCTAAATGATGTTAAAAAGGGGAGAACAACCTACTTCTGGTTAAAAAAGATGCGTATATTAATCTCCATAAAACAATCCCGTTTTTGCATCTGCAAGAACGGGATTGTTTTGTATTTTTATTTAATATGAGAGTGACTTGTTTTTCGAATATGAAAAATAATATCAAATTGCTCAAGCAATGATTTATCAAAGTATACAGATTTGTTCGGTAAGAGTCGTGCCCCTATACTGAGTAATGGTCTTTTTGCTTTAACCCATTTCTTTGCTGGTCCTTTAAGGTGACGATTATCTAATAAAAACATTTCATATGGTACTTTTCCGAGGGTATAATTGAAACTATTTACATCTTGTGGAATCAGATCCGTTATAATCTTATCTTGGGTGTCGTTGTATAAGGTGACATTCCCCTCCGTAGTTGTACTGCCAATTGTGACATAATTATTGTCTAAACGTTCCTTCAAAAACTGCCCCGAGGCATAAGGGTATGATTCCTCATCGATAATTCCTTTAGCCATATGAATATTGTGTGTCCACACTATCGTTTTACCACCCAATCTCTCTTGTGCCCACATTGCATGATCGGCCATGTATTGCTCATGTAGCTTTAACAGACTTGGAAAGTCGTTAGGAAGTAGCATTGTGGTAAATTTCTCTATTGCACTTGCCGTTGCTTTCGCCCAGATGTACTCGGGTGAAGCTATTTCTGTGTTGGCTTGCCCATTCTCATCTTTTAGTAATTGGGCTACTCTCTCAGCGTTTGCCTTGAACTTTTCTCTTATTTCAGGAGCAAGTTTCATATATTCCTGTAAACTGCCAGTAAAAGACGGCAATTCTTTATAATTTTCTTCTACTTCTGCCAGCAAATCTGGTCGATGCACCCTTACATAATCAATTACTTTATTAAAGCAACCTTGGTCCAACTCCTTTAAGTCGAGCCCAATAAATTGGATCTTTTTTTTATTGGATGGATCAGCATTATAATCTTTCATCCACTCAACCATGGCTATAATTTCATCAGTAGGATATAACAAGTTTAAAAATTCTCTAGGGTTTCCTTTTCCTGTTTGGATATATTCATTTAGTTTTAAGCCGTTTCCCCAATCTTCTTCCATTGTGAAGTTTGTAAAACCCATCTCAGTAACCAAATATTTCACAAGGCGAAACTTCATAGTGAAAATTTCAGAGCTTCCATGAGTATTCTCTCCTAATCCTACATATTGTGCGCTCCCAATCATTTTCTTAAGTGGTTTTAAATCCTCAAATGATTTTGACGGCTCTATCGTTTTTAATGGATAAGCCTGTGATTGTATTGATTTAACTATATTTTTTTGTATTGATTGATTTGAATTTTCGACTGCTACTGTTTGAGCCTTTCCTACTTCTACACATCCTGTGACTAATAAAGCTGTACTAACCATTGCAATTATTCTTTTCTTATTCATTTTTTCCACCTCAATTGAATTATTTGTAAAAGCAAGATTGATTCATTGTACTTGCACGAATCAATTGCCTTAATTCAATTGTTATCTATCCCATATCATATTTTCTAGTTACATATTGTCATAAGGTTAATTGACACAGGTCATAGACTAATCATTACACTTTTGTACTATCCGCTATGACAACTTATAAATAATAATTACATTGATGAGTCGTAAGTAAGACTAGATTATAAATTGGGGAGGGATTTTAAAGATGAATGAATTTGTATACAAAAATATTTTTATTCTAAGTTGTGTCTGTGGAAATGACAAGAAGTATATTCGATAAACAAGTGAATTATAGGGGAAGGGCGGATTAAAATGATATTACACGCAAAATCGTTCCACAATAAAGATAAAATCCAACGTGCTAAAATAGGACTTCAACTTTTTCTGAGTATCTTAATCATTACTTCAATTATCCTAAATGTAGTAGTAATAATTACGAAAAGTATGCCACTTATTGTGGTATATATGTTTACCCCAGCATTATCTTCTATTTTGACTCGCATAATACTGAAAGAAGGGTTTAAAGATGTATCTTTTAGTCTCGGTAACTTAAAGATATGGAAAGGGATTGGTTTTGCTCTGCTAATCCCTATGATTATTTGTGGAATTACTTATTCTATCGCCTGGTCGAGCGGAATTGCGGGGTTTCAGTATCCCGAAGTTGGTATGTTTATTTTAGAACCGATCTACAATATGCTTGGGCTTCAGTATGTAACGGCACCATTCAGCTTCATTTATCTAGTAGTATTGAGCGGCATTTTCGGAAGTTTGCTTGGCTTAATCCCAGCTTTGGGAGAAGAAATGGGTTGGCGAGGTTATATGCTCACAAGGCTAGTCGATGCAGAGTTTTCACGGCCCATCCTTATTAGTGGATTGATTTGGGCAACGTGGCATGTTCCAATAGTTATTGCTGGTCTATATGTAGCGGGACCATCTGTCGTTCTTTCAGTACTTGGTATCTATCTTTGTATTGTACCATTCGGTTATATTATAGCTTATTTACGACTTATCACAGGTAGCATTTGGCCTTCGGTTATCATCCATGCTACTTGGAATGCCATTATTCAAGGACCTTTCACACGTGCAAGTACAGGGTATCAAACTGAGATTTGGATTGGAGAATCTGGCTTGATAACCGCTAGTATTATCTTGATTACTGCAATAATTACGTCTCGAATCGTAAATTTTACTAAATAGCATACGGATGTGTTTTAAATTCAATTAGTGAAATATGACGAGGGGAAATAAGATGCTCCTAAAAATATTAGAAAAAATCTAGTTGAACAGACTCTTACTTCATCTTAGGCTGCTGGATATGTGGGTACATCAAGCTAAGAAAATAAACTTGGTTGCCATAAAAAACATAATGTTTTCATTTAAAGGCTATGAGATGAAATTTCATCATCTTCATCAAGTTTGACCTTCAGGAAATAAAAACTTAAACGATTATACAAATACTCTAACTGAAAAAACGATAGTCCTTCTACATTTTAGATAGAAGGACTATCGTTTATTTTTTTGACAAAATTAGGAGGTGATGTTCATAAAATGGATAATATAATTCGTATTTGCGTAAAGAGAAAAAGTTTTCCAAAGAAGATGTAGTTAATTTCCTTGGTATAACGGTTGATTGAAATTTCATTTTATAACTTGTAAAGGGCTGTGCAATGCATCGTACTATTGAAAAATCTAAATTTAATCATTAAATTGCGATAAAATGTGGTCGGAAATAATGAAATTTTAGGAAAAATAAGGTACACTAGTTTATGATTTTAGTTGAAAATCGTTTGACGTTAATGCATACGGGGGAAAGATTGATGAACAACAATACAACAAATGAATCAGTTGAAGAAATTGATCAAAAACGAGTAAGATCAAAAAAACGTTATACAAATTGGAAGTTTATTGCAGCGGGTATTGGTGTAATTGCACTTCTTATTGGGGGAATGAGTTATTATCAGGCAACTCACTTCAATTCGAATGTTACAATTAATGACACAAAAGTTGGTGGTCTGAGCGCTGATCAGGCAATACAGAAATTAAAGACATCTGGACTAGCAAACAAAGTCTATGTTGATCAACAACAAATTTTAGATGAAAAAGATACAAAAACGGAACTTACGGAAAAAGATTTGCCTCAAGTTAAGAAACTATTAAAAAACCAGTGGACATTTTTCCCTTCCTCAAAGGTAGAAAATTATTCATTGCTACCAGAGAAGGCAGATCAGTATCGTAGTGAAACGTTGAAAAAACTTGTAGAAGAAAAGCTCATCTCTATGAATGAGAAATTAAAAGCGCCTCAAGATGCTATGGCGAAGCTAGAACAAGGGAAAATTGTTATTTCGAAAAGTGTTGAAGGAAAACAGTATGATGTTACTAGTCTACTGAAAGATTATGATAAGCAAAAATATAAAAGCGAAATTCATCTGAAGTCTGCATACATAAAACCTATTAAAGAAGACGATCCGATTGTCAAAAAAGAGGAGAAAGCACTACAGAATCTTCTTGGGCAGTCTGTTGAGTATAAAGTGCAGGATGAAGTTTATCCTTTAAAAGCGAAAGATTTAATTCAAAATGCCTCTATGTCAAAGGATATGAAAGTTACAATTGATGCGAGTGACATTAAGAAGAAAATTACTGAAATTAATAATGCCAAATCAACATTAAATAAAGATTTCTCATTTAAAACTCATTCCGGTTCAGTCATATCAGTAAAAGGAGAAGGATACGGCTGGGCACTAGATGTTGAAAAAGAAACTAAACAAGTTCAACAAGCCTTTGAGAAAGGCGAAAAATCGCTTTCTGCTTCTAATATTCACGGAAATGGTTGGGAGAAGGAAGGTATCGGTTATAAAACAACATCGAATAATGGCATCGGAGACACGTATGCAGAAGTTTCAATTGCAGAGCAACAAATTTGGATTTACAAAGATGGAAAATTAGTTGTTACAACAAATGTAGTAACTGGTAAACATAGTACTGGTGAAGATACATCACCAGGTGTGTGGTACGTCCTATATAAACGAACACCATATACGCTAAGAGGTAACGCAGTAGGAAAAGCTGATTATGCGGTTAAAGTAGATTACTGGGTTCCATTCACAAATAGTGGTCAAGGATTCCACGATGCCGGCTGGCGCAAAGACTGGGGAAATAATGCTTATTTAACAGGAGGATCAGGTGGGTGTGTGAACCTTCTTCCTAATGTTGCAAAAACTGTATATGATAGTTTGAACACGTATGATCCAGTTATTGTGTATTAAAAAATAGCTACGTATCAAGAAATAAACAAAGCAGGAAATCTTACCTGATGGTATATAAAAAAACACCTCTTGCATTCGCATACTAAGTGTGCAAATGTAATGGAGGTGTTTTTGTTTGAATATAAAAGTGTATTGCTTATAAGAAACAAAGTAGAAAGAAATAATAAGTATTCAAATAGTCAATAAAATTGACGATGAATATCATTTTCATTTAATATAGAATCGTTGCATGTAATTAGACATGAATTTTTTGTTAATATAATAGATTTCTATTAAGTTGTCACATTTAAGAACTATCATTAAATATTTTAAGAATTTAAACGTAGGAAAGGGTAATATAAAATGAACTGGAAAAAAGGCGGATTATGGGTTATTATTTTTTTCGTTGTAAAAGGCACGATTTCTACACTTTTAATCGTTACAGGTGCTAAATATTTTGATTTATCATTTATGCAACTTATCTTATTAATTCTGACCTTATTAGTGATTTCTCTAATAAGCCGAAATTTGCTGTATAGACATAAACAAAAAGCAAAAAGAGCTAAATATATAATGGAGCCCCAGAGACCTTTGGATTTCTGGGGTTTTATTTATGATAAGTTTAAATCTTTTCGGTGCTCCATTTGAAAAATAAGAATAAAGGAATCTAGTTATACCACCTAAAGGCAGTTTAAGTTATTTGTTAAATGAACATTGTGGGAAGACTGCGTTGCTTAACTTAATATCAGTGAAGTAGCTCCTATATCTATTAAGCTAAAAATAAAAAACACTGCAACATCTAAACTCTAGTAACATAATTGAGCAAACAGATTTCGTTAGATTTTTTGTAACTAAATAGATTCATTACCGTTGCAAACCTATGTATGAATTCATAATCTAATAGTAAAAGGAGGAATGATTAAAGGTATGGCGGTTAATGAGGAATCAATTTGTCAACAGTTTGCAAGAATCATTGGCGGTCAAGAAGGATTCGCTGGTGGGAAATGCGTGGCAACAATAAACCGAGATGAAATACGAGCAACAATCTTGGGAAAACGTTTTAGAGTAACAACTTCCTTTTCATTCGAATCACGAGACAATAAAACTGGACGGGCATTATGCCTAGGCCGAGTAGCACTCTTACAAAAAGAAGTCACTGAATTTGTGGCGACAATTATTAAACAAGGAATAATCGTTTCGTCTATACACAATGAGTGGTTATGTGATGATCCAAATTTAATTTACGTTAATATTGAAGACGTTGATGATCCACTAAATTTCGCAAGAAAAGTGAGAAGAGCATTGTGCAATTAACAAATTTTTTTAGTTAATTGATTACGTTAAATAGAAGATTTAAATGTGTTGAATGTTATATTTGGAAAATAGATTTAAGTGGATGGATTTATAAAATGAAAGAAGGTGTTCCGTATTTGGAATGCCTTTTCTTGATGATTTTGTTGCTAATGTGGGTGGTTACGTTATTTTAATTGATTATATGTTGCTTATTTTGCAACAATAAGAACTCGATGGAGTACCCTAAGAAATACATTCTTCCCCTAAATGACATTTTAGCTTAATAGCAACGAGCTCCCGATGGTGGAAAATCTTCAAACTTCTATTAGCTGGTTAGTCGAAGAAGTATTTGTTCCACAACTCTTAAGGTATTGTAATATAAAAAAATCATCCTTCTGCAATCCATTCAAATGGTTTTAATCTCCACATCTGATGAATTCCCTGAAAGTGCTAAACCTAAGCAAACTAATTAACTATCCTATGCAAGAAAGTTTAGGTAGCTAATAGCATATGTTTTATTGAAAGGGTGTGATTGAATTATGGATCGACCGAATTGGGGAATTGGAGGATTAGTATTTGTTGGCTGCATGTTTCTTGGTGGAGGAGTGGGATCTATGTTAGGAAATGCCCAAACTGGATGGCTAATAGGAATGGGTGCTGGATTTCTTGGGATGGCTTTAACGAGACTGATTAGAAAGTAATATAACGGGGATTCTTCTCCCAATAAATAAGGGAATATACAGGGAAGTAATTACTTACATACAAGCTCTATAACATGTAATATTCGTATTTATAAAAACCACTCTCTAACAGAAAGTGGTTCGTTTTCTTTTCAACTCTGTTAAATTTCATTATTAATTTTTATGTTAGATGAGAATAAGGTTGATTAATTTTGTATCTAGAAATAAAGTAATCATCTATCGGTTATTTTTGATAAATGGTTATGAAAGATGCTGAAATAAGGGTAGGGGAAACGAATAAAACGACATAATAGGTAAAATAGTTTTTATAAAAAAACTAGGATTTCTCCTAGTTAAGTAGCATGAATTTCGTATAGGTCATTTATTATTTCTTCATCATTGTATGTAAAGTATTATACACCAATGGGAAAGTAGTGAAGCCATCATCCTCTAGAAAATGACCACCCTTTTCCAGAGAGGAAAACGACGCATCCAATTGATGCGATAAAGACTGACTGAATTGAAACGGAATAATAGAGTCATCTTTTGCTGCAACTACAACACGTGATTTCGTTGCAGCGTTTATTTTTTTATAATTTATAATCTCTTCTGTAAAAGAGGCCAAAGAAGGTATGGTTGGTATAAACTCAGAAAAGCCAGATACTAGAATAAATCCACCGAAATTTGGTAATGTGTTTAGTTGATTTAAGTAGCTTAACAGAGTAATACATCCTAAACTATGCGCTACAAAATACGTTTCGCTATCTATAGATTTTATCTCCGTAGCAAGCGTTTCTAACCATTCTTCTTTTTTAGGATTTGACGAATTAGGTAATTGTAGAATGGATACTTGCGTTTCATCGTCTGAGAATTGTTCCTTTAGCCAAGGGAACCAATGACTAGTTGGTGAAGCCGTATATCCGTGGATTATGTATACTTGTTTTCCCATTGCAACTCTTCCTTTCGTATTTACATTCTTTCACAGTATATTATGAATTTGAAGCTGTGTGATAGTAAAAACACTTGAAGCGATGTAAAAGTGTGTAAGTTGAATGGGAGGGATTGTGATTTGATAGAAATCTAAATAATAGCTGAAGAATGGATGTGATTTTTTATCCTGCATTAAGTGTCCGTAAATCACACTCTTTTTCATAGGGAGGCTCTATCCAATTTCGTTGCAGTCCTAACACCATTCCATTTATGAAAAAGACAATACTTAATAGAATTCTTCCAACAAATAAGGCAGCTACTTTTATATTCCACTTCTTTATTAGGATTATATAAAGCGGGGGAAATAGTATAAGTATCCAAAAAACGATAATAAAAACTGTATTCATCAGTTTCTACTCCTCATGTTGATAATAAAGTTATTTATCCCGCTATTTGTGGGCAACAAGACCCTATTGATTAAAGTTTCACTTTATCTCTCCGTCTCAAAAAACTCAATCCACTCTCCATCAGGACCAGCGAAGAATATGTAACGTGTTCCATCTGGTAATGTTTCAATTTCTTCTCCTAGTAAAAAGGTTACTTTTTGTTTCTTTAGTCTTTCGATCTCATCCTCTAATGAATCCACTTTAAAGCAAATGTGATGTACTTTTCCTTCTGCCGGAAGAGAAGAGTTGTAGCCTTCAATGAGTTCTAGTATCGTTTCTTTTGATTCTTCTACACCTAAAAAAGCGAGTTTTAAGTCTGGATTCGGATGACCCATACGTTTCATGAGCTGTAAGCCGACTACTTCTTCATAAAATGAAATAGATGTTTCTAAGTTTGCAACCATAAGTCCAACGTGTTCAATTCTTCTAACTGGCATGTAGATTCCTTCTTTCTGAAAATTATATACAATATATTATTGAAAATTAAGAAAATAAGCAAGATAAAAACCTTACAAATTTTAGCGTGTTATATGGTATAGTGAGAAAGTATGTTTGGGGAGAAGGAAGGAGATTATACGATGAATACAACTACTCAAACTCCTTCATTATCGGAAACGATGAAAGAGTGGCATTATGCATTAGCGTATGAAATTAAACATTGGAAAACGATAGGTGGTAGTAAAATTTCTATCATGAACGGTCGTTTTTTATATACAGATTATGAAAGTACAGTATACGTATTTCAGCTTATTTCGGAAGTAAGCTTACCTGAAGGTTCACCCATTCGAATTAAGTTCGATGGTGAGGAAGCGACAGGGGAAGTATTATCTATACATGGATTAGAAATAGAGCTGAAATTAAATGATTATATACAAGGTGAAATAAGAGAAGCGGTTTTATATAGTGAACCGTGGCAATTGTTAGAGCAACTACAAGAGCGATTGAAAGAAGCACGTAAAGATAAGCTGAAACGTAATCGTATAAAGCGTCTTGTTGATGGGACGAGCAGTCCGAAACATATTGAGAAGATGAAAAATCCAAAAAATGAACTGGCATATCGTTCGTTTTATAATCCGACAACGTACGTATGGGGACCGCCGGGAACAGGGAAGTCTTACAATTTATCACGTATTATTTCGGCTCATTATCAAAAAGGAAAATCGGTACTTGTGTTGGCTCATAGTAATGCGGCAGTAGACGTATTAATGAGTGAAGTAACCAAGCAAATTGAGAAGAAAAAGAAATGGACGCCTGGTGAAATTGTTCGTTACGGTTATAGTCAACATGAACATATACGAAATCATGAAACGTTACTTGCGTCGAAGTTAGTTGAAACGACGAACGGATCTTGGGGTGAGGAAAGACTCTATTTAGAAGAGACACGACAAGATCTTCGTGAAAAAATCTTATCGTATAAAGCAACATCTGCTGATAAGAAGCGTATACAAGAGATTGAAAGTGATCTTCGAAAGCAAAAGGCTAAAATTAAAGAAGTAGAAAAAGAATATATTGAAAATGCAAAAGTAATCGGCGCAACTTTATCAAAATGTGCCATTGATTCACTTATTTATGAGCGTACATTTGATTTAGTTGTTGTAGATGAAGTAAGTATGGCATATGTTCCGCAAATTGCATTAGCTGCTTCACTTGGAAAACGTATCGTCGTTTGCGGTGACTTTTTACAGTTACCTCCAATTGCGATGGCAAATCATGAACTCGTTCGTAAATGGCTTGGGGAAGATATGTTTTACCATGCTGGGATTGTTGAGTCTGTTAATAAATCAGAAGCACACCCAAACCTATTTATGTTGCAGGAACAAAGACGTATGCATGCGGATATATCGAAGTTTACGAATTCGTTTATTTATAAAAATAGAGTACACGATCATCCGTCTGTTTCAGAGCGTAAAGAACTTGCGCAATTGCAGCCGTTCGCAAATGAAGCGAGTGTTTTATTTGATACGAGCCAAATGGGAGCTTTTTCGTTAAAAGATGCTGCTTCTGGTTCACGTTTTAACATTATGTCTGGTTTAGTAGCAATGCAAATGATGTTAATCGGATTGTTAGATGGTGTGCAATCAATTGGTATTGTGACACCTTACAGGGCGCAGTCACGCTTTTTATCAACGTGTATTAGAGAAATGTTGCAGAGAACGAAATATCAAAACATACCAGTTTTAGCGGCGACAGTTCATAAGTTCCAAGGCTCTGAAAGAGATATGATGATCTTTGATACGGTTGACAGTTATCCGCAAGAACGACCTGGCATATTATTCTTTGATCACAAAAACCATCGCCTCGTCAATGTAGCAGTGACAAGGGCGAGAGGGAAGTTCATTCAATTATCTGATTGCCATTATATGCGTAAAAACCTTTCGAGAAAACAAGCGTTATCACAATTAACAGCTCATATAGAACGTCACGGAGATGTGTATGATCGTACGACATCAAGACAATTGTGGGAACGGAAAATTACGAAACGTTTACGCTGGTTTATGGAAATGAATCTTGAGGAAACGAAAGGGGTATTAAAAGATATTTTAGCCTCAAAACGAAAAATTATTATTTCACTTCCAAGTACAAAACAAGTGGATAAGCGAGTATGGCAAGCGTTAATGCGTACAAATGCGCAAATAACAGTTTATAGTGATGGACCAGTTCCACTGAAAAATGTAAAGTTACAAAGACAAAATAAAGCATTCCCGTTTATCGTAATTGATGATGAAATCTTCTGGGCAGGCGCACCGCTTACATCTCAAATGATGTTTGAAGGTAGTACGGAATTTCCGTACGTATGTGCAAGACTGCAAGCACCTGAGACAATTGGTGTATTAAAAGGATTTTTAGATATTCGGTAAATTCGGATAGGAATTCCTTGACTTTTACTTGGAATGAACTTAGAATAAAAAATAATTTAATATAATTTTATGAAAATTCTTATCACGAGAGGTGGAGGGACTGGCCCTATGATACCTCGGCAGCGGATTCGTTATGAATACTGTGCCAATTCCAGCAAGGTAACTTGAAAGATAAGAAAGAAGCTCATTTTGACTGTATATACAGAAGCCTCTTTCTATCTTTAGAAAGAGGCTTTTTTATGTGAAAATAAAAGGAGGAAGAAAAATGGGAGCGACAGGAGTAACGTCACAAAGAAAAACAATTGAAGAGAGTATCGAAAGAAATAAGGAAAAGTACATAGAAACAAGTCATGATATTCATGCGAATCCGGAAATTGGTAACCAAGAGTTTTATGCATCTAGAACGTTAAGTTTATTGCTAGGCAGTGCAGGATTTCAGTTGCAGCACAATATAGCTGGACATGAAACGGGATTTATCGCGCGAAAAAGCTCTGGAAAACAAGGACCAGCAATCGCATTTTTAGCGGAGTACGACGCTTTACCAGGACTAGGCCATGCGTGTGGTCACAATTTAATCGGCACAATTAGCGTTGCAGCAGCAATCGCATTATCAGAAACGCTTGAAGAAATTGGCGGGGAAGTTGTCGTGTTTGGTACGCCAGCAGAAGAAGGCGGGCCAAATGGTAGCGCGAAATCAAGTTATGTAAAGGCAGGTTTATTTAAAGACATTGATGCGGCGCTTATGATTCATCCGAGCGGAAAGACAGCGACAACGAGTCCTTCACTAGCAGTCGATCCACTTGATTTTCATTTTTACGGAAAAACAGCTCACGCTGCAGCTTCGCCAGAAGAAGGGATTAACGCATTAGATGCGGTTATTCAGCTCTATAACGGTATTAACGCACTTCGCCAACAACTTCCGTCAGATGTGAAAATTCATGGCATTATTACTGAGGGCGGAAAAGCACCTAATATTATTCCTGACTATGCCGCAACAAGATTCTTCATCCGTGCAGCAACGCGAAAAAGATGTGCAGAAGTAACAGAAAAAGTAAAAAATATCGCACAGGGAGCAGCATTAGCAACAGGTGCAAAAGTAAAAATCCATCAATTTCAAAATGAAATCGATGAATTACTCGTAACAAAAACATATAACGATATCGTAGCGGAAGAACTAGAACTATTAGGTGAAGATGTAAATCGTAAAGAAAGAGTAGGGATTGGTTCAACCGACGCAGGAAACGTAAGTCAAGTCGTACCGACAATTCATCCGTACATTAAAATCGGACCAGATGATTTAATTGCACATACGAATGAATTTAGAGAAGCAGCACGTTCAGAACTTGGAGATAAAGCATTAATTACATCGGCAAAAGCATTAGCAAATACGGCGTATCGATTAATTACGGAAGAAGGGTTGTTAGAGAAGGTGAAGGAGGAGTTTAGAGAGGCGCAGAGGAATCAGGGGTAAGGGGATTAAGGTGCTTTTTTCGAATAGAGATCTAATTCATAAGTAGAGATATAAAAAAGAACATTGAAATATCAATGTTCTTTTTTTGTTTACTAATCATTGATTTCATTGGCTTTTCTCATAAAGGAAAAACTTTTACTGTTAGCCGGGGATAATACGTATCCCTTTATTAGAACGACAATTTCTCCTCAAACTCACTCTTTAAAACAATTAAAGGAGACGATAATCCAAATTGCATTAAAGAGTCTAAAAATGTAGCGAGAGAATCCATCGAATCGCTCATGACCTTCATCATATAATTAAATTCCCCGCTAATTCGGTATAAATCTGTTACTTCAGGAGCGGCATTACAAAATTGAATAAAATCAGAGCATTGGCTCGTTTTAAACATGATGAATGCTTGAATGTTTTTATTAATTTTTGCAGGCTCAAATTTCGTTCGATAAGCCGCTATAACTCCTTGATCTTCAAGCTTGTTAATACGTTCTTTTACAGCAGGTTGCGTCATGGATATAATTCGTCCTATTTCTGAAACAGAAATTCTCGCATTTTCATATAACAGGTTCATAATTTTATGATCGATTTCATCCAATTTTACAGCGTTTTGCATTGTGTAGCCTCCTTGTTATGTTTTCTAAAGTGAATTGTAAATTATAACTATAATATCATAAGTGAACGAACTAAATTACCTATAAATCTATATTTAAAATGATTAGTATTTGCATGAAAATATAAGTATAGGGTTTATCAAAAGGGAATTTAGGAAGGATGGAAAAAATGAAGAATCTTGATGGGAAAGTAGCATTAGTAACAGGGGCAAGTCGCGGCATTGGTCGTGCGATTGCGATGAGATTGGCAAACGACGGTGCATTAGTTGCGATTCACTACGGCCGAAATAAAATAGCTGCAGATGAAACAATTAGTGAGATTGAATCTAATGGAGGAAAGGCATTCTTAATTGAAGCTGATCTCAATTTAATGGATGGTGTCAAAAAAATAGTAGAACAATTGAAGAATGAATTACAAATAAGAGTTGGTACATCAGAGATTGATATTTTAGTAAACAATGCAGGGATAGGTACACAAGGGACGATTGAAAATACGACAGAAGAAGTTTTTGATGAAATTATGGCCGTAAATATTAAGGCGCCATTCTTTTTAATTCAGCAAACATTACCGTTACTACGAGTAGAAGGGCGCGTTATTAACATTTCATCAGCGGAAGTAAGACTTGGTTTTACAGGGTCCATTGCATACGGTTTAAGTAAAGGTGCACTAAATACGATGACACTTCCTCTAGCTAAACATCTTGGAGAACGAGGTATAACAGTGAATACAATTATGCCTGGATATACGAAGACAGATATCAATGCGAAATTGCTAGATGATTCAGAAATACGGAATTTTGCTACGGATTCATCTGTGTTCGGACGAATAGGGCAAGTTGAAGATATTGCAGATGTAGTAGCATTCCTTGCTTCTTCTGATAGCCGCTGGGTAACAGGGCAGATTATAGATGTCTCTGGAGGGTTTTGTTTATAGGGGCACTACTCCATAACCAGCAAGCTAATTAAGTAAATTACTAGTTATGAAACGATCCTCGTTTCATAACTAGTAATCTATAGAAAGGTAGAGATGATAAAGAAATCTATTAAAACGTGATTTTTTCGCTAGGCAATTTGAATAAGGGGGCTATTTTTAATTATTCATAATCTAAAATAATCCAATTTTATTTTACAGTAACATTAAAACAAAATTATTGACCGCATGGTACAAAAAGGGTATTCTATTCATATTATCTTTAAAATGAGAGGAGGATACGATTGAATAAACGCGGCAGACCTCGAGAGTTTGATTATTCCTCAATTGTAGATGTTGCAATGAAAACATTTTGGTTAAGAGGATATGAAGGATGTTCTACACAAGATTTATGCAGTGATACAGGACTTGGAAAAGGAAGTTTATACAATACTTTCGGTAGTAAACATGAACTGTATAAACAAGTATTAGAACGCTACCATGAAATTGGGATTAGGGAACAAAAGAAATTGTTACATACTCCAATTCCAGTTAAAGAACGATTAAGTAATTTTTTTGAATGGGCATTGAAAGAAGACTTTGAGAATATGGATCAAAAAGGATGTTTATTGATTAATGCCAGTATAGAACGTGCTAAAAACGATTTAATGGTACAAGAAATTTTCTCGAAGCATGTTGAACTTCTTAAACAAGCTATTGAAACAGTGATGGAGGAAGGATTGCAAACAGGTGAAATTTCAAAGAAGCAATCAGCTGAAGAATTAGCTAGTCTGCTTTTAAGCAGTTATTACGGATTCCGTGTTCTTAATGTATCGATGCAAAATCGGATGTTGTCTGAACAAGTTATCAAAGGAACAGTAGAGTCTATTTGTGGCGCTTAGTGCGCCCTTTTTTCGCACTATTTTTGTACCGATCATTACAGTAATGGATAAGGAGTGTTTTTATGCCATCGATTATTTATTTATTAGCTTTAGCAATCTTTTGTATGACTACATCAGAATTTATGGTTGCAGGTATGATGAATGAACTTGCTCTTGCATTCCAGGTTTCTGTATCATCCATTGGGTATTTAATTTCAGCTTATGCAGGAGCAATGGTAATAGGAGGCCCCATTTTAACTGCAATCCTCTTACGAATGCGCAGCAAACAAGCATTATTGTTTTTAATGTTCATATTTTTAATTGGTCAATCGCTCGGAGCTATTGCTTGGAACTATGATATTATGATGATTTCACGTATTATAACTGGTATTGCTTCAGCTTCAGCTTTTGGAGTTGCGATTTCCTTTTCTGCGACATTGGTTCACTCTGATTCAAGGGGAAAAGCTGCATCAATTGTACTTGCAGGTTTAATGTTCGCAACTGTATTAGGTTTACCTATAACAACCGTTATTTCGCAATATTTTGGCTGGCGTATTAGTTTTGGGGCTGTTTCTGTTCTTGTGCTAGTATCAGCAATTATGATTCAACGGTTGTTACCATCCTCTTCAAATAAAGAGCAATTAAATTGGAAAGATGAACTTCTGCGATTTAAGAATATTCATCTTTGGGCAGCGTACGTAACAAGTATGTTCATTATTGGTGGTACGTTTGCCGCATTTAGTTATTTCACTCCTATCTTTACAAATGTTACAGGGTTTTCAAGAGCAAGTATTCCATATTTACTTGCTCTCTATGGTAGCGCGACAGTAATTGGGAATATAATAATTGGCAAGTTCGCTGATAAATTTACAATGAAAATACTTATGGGTGGATTAATTATATTAATCATAGCGTTGTCTTTATTTGCTTTAAGTGCAGAGAATAAATACATTGCAGTTATTTCTACGATTTTTATTGGTTTAACTGGTGTAGCATTGAATCCAGCTATGGTTGCGAGGGTGATGAAGACAGCTAGTAATGGAATAATGATAAATACCGTTCATAGTTCTTTTATTACGCTAGGTATTGTTATTGGTTCGTCACTAGGTGGTCTTGGGATCAGTAAAGGATATGGTTTTGTATCTCCGCTATGGATTGGAGCTTGTTTAGCTATCCTTGGGGTAATTTCGTTATTCCCATATTTACATAAAGGAAAGGCAGATTAAGATGTTTAAAATTTCTTTATATGAGGTACTGCCACATTACCATCAAGCTAATACTTTCATATCCCCCTAAATTAAATTTTTCTTTCTCTACAGATAGCTATTCTGAGAAGCCGCTCATTTTTTCGTTTTGGGGGCATTTCTTTTTCTTAAGTTGATGGGCATAGGGTACCGCCCCACAACCATCAACTTAAGGATTAAAACTATTTTTGTAATTAAAAGCATGTTACTATTCTCATTAACATAAGAGAATAGTAACGTGCTTTTTATGAATATGCACCAAAAACAAGAGTTATATCAATTTTTCTCATTTTGGGGTATTTGTTTTTCTTAGATTGATGGTGATGGGGCACTACTCTATAATGATCAAATTAAAATTTAAAATAGTTATAGAGACTCCATTTCTCGGAAATATTGTAACTATTAAGTTGTAAAAAAAGCCGTAGTTTTTCATTTTTGAAAAGGCTGGGGTCCTTTTTAGTTGTAGCAAAGATATAATGGGAGGAAGTTTTTCTAAATCACAAAAAATTGATTAATAAGTTGTATAATAAACTCAATAGCGTATATACTATAAGCATCAAAAAAAGTTGATGAAGGGAAGTGAACTACAGTGACACAAGATTTTAAGTTATATGAGAAAAAGTTTAAAGCGTTGGCTGATCAGAAGCGTTTAGAGATTATGTATGAACTTTGCCAGCGAGGCCAGACTTGCGTATGTGATTTAACAGAGATTTTTGAAATGACGCAATCTAAGTTGTCATATCATTTAAAGATTTTATTAGATGCAGGTTTAATTGTAAAAGAAACAAAAGGTACGTGGAGTTATTATGATCTAAATGATGCGGAAGTAAATAATTTATTATCAGAAGAATTATGTTGTATCTTTAGAAAAACAGGAAAGGGTAGCTGTTGTTAAAATTTTGCACTATTAATCAAAAAAAATTGATTAATAACATATAAAGAGGAGGAATAAGCTATGATATATGTTCACGTTGGTATAAACGTTACGAATTTAGAGAAGTCTATTGAATTTTACGAAAAGGTATTTGGTGTGTCACCAGTTAAGGTGAAAGTAGATTATGCAAAATTTTTATTAGAGACGCCAGGACTTAATTTCACGCTAAACGTACGAGATGAAGTGAATGGAAATCAAGTAAATCACTTTGGTTTTCAAGTGGATACAGCTGAAGAAATTACATTACATAAAGAACGATTAGAAAAAGAAGGTTTCTTTGCGCGTGATGAGATGGATACGACTTGTTGCTATGCAGTACAAGATAAGTTTTGGGTAACGGATCCCGATGGTAATGAGTGGGAGTTCTTTTATACAAAAGCAGATAGTGATGTTCACAAAATAGAAGATCCATCTTGTTGTACGACTTCTAAAGTAGTAGAAAAAAATTCTTGTTGTTAATAGGAGCTGGAAAATAAAATGAAACGTTTATCTTTTCTAGACCGCTATTTAACACTATGGATCTTTCTAGCGATGGCTGTTGGGATTGGTTTAGGGTTTGTGTTTCCTAGTGTAGTAGACGGACTACATACATTACAAGTTGGAACGACGTCTATTCCACTTGCTGTTGGTTTAATTGTAATGATGTATCCACCATTAGCGAAAGTTCGCTATGAGGAAATGGGCCGAGTATTTAAAGATGTAAAAGTGTTAGTTCTATCTTTAGTACAAAACTGGATTATCGGTCCGGTACTTATGTTTGTGTTAGCAATTATTTTTCTTCCTGATAAACCAGAATACATGGTTGGTCTCATTATGATTGGATTAGCACGTTGTATTGCAATGGTTATTGTTTGGAACGATCTTGCTGATGGGGATAAAGAGTATGCGGCAGGTTTAGTTGCTTTTAATTCGGTATTCCAAATGCTTTTTTTCTCAGTTTATGCATACGTATTTGTAACTGTAATTCCAGAATGGTTAGGGATTGAAGGGGCTATTGTCGATATTACAATGATAGAAGTAGCAAAATCAGTATTTATCTATTTGGGAATTCCTTTTATAGCAGGTATGTTGACACGCTTTGTACTAGTTAAGTTAAAAGGAAGACAGTGGTATGAAAAGGTGTTTATACCTAAAATTAGTCCACTTACATTACTTGCATTGCTATTTACGATCGTCATTATGTTTTCTTTAAAAGGAGAGATGATTGTTAGCGTGCCACTAGATGTGGTAAGAATAGCGATTCCGTTATTAATCTATTTTATTGTAATGTTTTTTGTATCTTTCTTTATGGGAAGAAAAATTGGTGCAAACTATCCGGTGACGACAACGTTAGCATTTACAGCAGGTAGTAATAACTTTGAGTTAGCAATTGCTGTAGCAGTTGGGGTGTTTGGTATTCATTCAGGCGCAGCATTTGCAGCAGTTATCGGACCATTAGTTGAAGTACCTGTAATGATTGCACTTGTAAACGTCGCTTTTTGGTTTAAGCGTAAATATTTTAATGATCAACCAGCATAATTTAAAAACAAAGGCGGAAAACAACATGGAAAACAAAAAGACAATCTATTTCTTATGCACAGGAAATTCATGCCGAAGCCAAATGGCAGAAGCATGGGGCAAACAATATTTAGGTGATAAATGGAATGTATATTCTGCAGGAATTGAAGCACATGGAGTAAATCCAAATGCAATTAAAGCAATGAACGAAGTAAATATCGACATAACAAATCAAACATCAGATATAATTGATGCAAACATTTTAAATAGTGCTGATTTAGTCGTTACGCTGTGTAGTCATGCGGATTCTGTTTGTCCATCTACTCCGCCGCATGTAAATCGTGTTCATTGGGGATTTGATGATCCAGCAGGAAAAGAGTGGTCCGAATTTCAACGTGTTCGTGATGAAATTGGTGAACGTATAAAGCGATTTTCTGAAACAGGGGAGTAAATAAAGGAAAGAGTCAATCTTCTATCTTATAGGGGATTGGCTCTTTTTTATTATGTATTTCATTTACTTATCGCATCGCTTTAAAACCACTCTTGAAAATAATACAGAATATTATGTGAAAGTGGTAAAGTTAGAATAGAACAGTTTAAAAAAGGGGATGTAACGTATGATCTGTGAACTAAGCAAGAATGATTTTTATAGGTGTAATAGTTTAGTGAATGAACAAGGTCAATTAGAGGTACGTGCTGTAATTGCAGGAGTGAACCCTGGTCGTATATTTGTAGATAATAGTACTGCTCCTAATTCGGGACTTATTTGGTTAGGTAATAATGATGGATTCTTCTTCATTGGAGATTCTGCAAATGAAGAGTTTAATAAAGAAATGAATCATTTTATTAATAATGTAATAGTACCTGAGGCGAGGAAGGTAGGACTAGATTGCTTTGAAGGAATCGGTAATCATTCAAAATGGAACAAAACAATTGAAAGAATATTTCAGCACCGTAAATTAAAGAGTTGGAATCAAAGAGTGTATACGCTAAGAAAAGAGGATTATGACAATCATCATGAGCCTAAATTTGAACAGGGATATACTGTGCTGAAAATGAGTAAAGCTCTCTATGAAAATAATAACAATACATTTAAGAATATTGATTTTTTACAATCAAAAATTTTAGAGTTTTGGTCTTCACCGGATTGTTTTTTCGATGAGGGAATCGGTTATTGCGTTGTTTATGATGATCTAATTGTAAGTGTATGTTTTTCAGGTTTTGTATTTGCAAATATCCATTGTATAGATATTGAAACGATAAAAGGTCACCAAGGGAGAAAATTAGCTCAAAAGATAGCGCATAGTTTTGTGAAAGATTGTTTGGAGAATGATATTATTCCATATTGGGACTGTATGGAATTGAACAAGCCTTCTGTTGCAGTTGTGGAAAATGTAGGGTTTACAAATGTATTTAACTATGTGGGATATTATTTTTTATTTGAATAATCTAGGTATACTTTACAATTTACACTTTGAGGTTGCCCAATCATTATATATATCTACAATTAAAAAAAGAAAGCATATGAGGTGTCCGAAAATGAAAATACAAATAGTATTGTTTGATGGTTTCGGAGAACTTGTCTCTTTCGCACCGTTTGAGGTACTGAAAAGAGCGATAGAAGAAGGGGCTCCATTTACAATTGAATTCGTTTCGAGTGAACAAAAACAAGAAGTTACGACTTCATTTGGAGTTACGGTTAAACTACATGATTTTTTACGAATGGATAATAGGCCAGATTTGTTAATTGTACCTGGTGGTGGCTGGAATCATAAAGCAGAGCATGGGGCACGAAAGCAAGCAGAGCTTGGTACTTTGACCGAAATGATTAGCGAGATGCACAATGCAGGAACAATTGTTGCTGGTGTGTGTACAGGAGGTATGCTATTAGCTGCCTCTGGTATATTGAACGGTCGAAAGGCAACGATGCACTATTTGGCACAGGATGAAATGAGTGAATACGGGGCAGAGCTTCTTCATTACAGAATTGCGGATCAAGGGGATATTATCACTGCAAGAGGAGTTACTTCAGGAGTTGATTTGGGACTTTGGATCACGGAAAGATTCGCAAGCCCTAAAATTGCGGCTGCCGTTGAATACAGAATGGAATATGAGAGGCGAGGTGTTGTTTGGAAGTAATTTGACTTCTTTTTTATCCCGCATTAACGGGCAGTAAGACTCCCACCACAAAATTCAACGAATGGGAGGGCTGCCCGTAAAAAAACAATGGATATGTACTAATAATCAGTGGGGGTGACAAAATTCCTACTGATTAAAGTTTCATTTTATAATTTTTCACCTTATTAAAAGTTGATTTGTTAGAAAGGATAATCATTTATTGATATAATGAATGGATGCGTGGCAGGAAATAGATAGAAAGATACTGCTAGTAATTTATACTTAAAATGTAGGGAGATTGAACAGAGTTATGGGGACAGAAAAAGAAATTAGTTCCGCTAAATTAATATGGAAGATGACGCGCCCGCATACATTAACGGCGACGTTTTCTCCTGTAATTTTAGGAACAGTGGCATCACTTTATGTTGCCAAAATTGATTGGCTGTTATTTATTGCGATGATGGTTGCATGTTTAGCATTGCAAATAGCAACGAACTTATTTAATGAGTACTATGATTTTAAACGTGGATTAGACACTGCTGAATCCGTTGGCATCGGTGGCGGAATTGTCCGTCATGGATTGAAGCCAAAAAATGTTTTAACAGTTGCGCTTTTATTGTATGTCGTAGCAGCTTTTATTGGCATTTATATTTGTATGAATAGTAGTTGGTGGTTAGTGGTTATTGGTTTAATTGGGATGGCAGTTGGCTATTTATATACAGGTGGTCCACTACCAATTGCGTACACCCCGTTTGGAGAATTAGTTTCTGGATTGTTAATGGGGACATGTTTTGTACTCATTGCTTTCTTTATTCAAACGAATACGATAACGATTGAAAGTGTATTGATTTCCATTCCAATTGGAATTTTAGTCGGTGCAATCAATATGTCGAATAACATCAGAGATATCGAAGAAGATATTAAAGGTGGAAGAAAGACATTAGTAATCCTCCTTGGGAGAGAGAAAGCTGTGGTAACACTAGCGGTAGCCTTTTTCATTGCGTATTTATGGATTGCCGTAATTGTATTAATGGGTTATATAAGCCCTTGGGCATTAGTTATGTTCCTAGGTTTGAGAAAGCCGATTTCTGCGATTCAAAGTTTCCAAAAAGGGGCAAAGGATCCTGGGTATATGCGCATCGCAATGAAATCAACAGCGATGACAAATACGATTTTTGGCTTCTTATTATCAGCAGGGTTATTAATTAGTTATTTGTTTTAAATAAAAAATATGGTTAAATAACTTAACCCCAGTTTCTCAATTTTAATATAGAGAAATTGGGGTTTTTATTTTGACTTTGTTTAATGTTAAAAACAGTTTCATTTGAAATGCAAATACCAATAAATTGCAACTTCATCATTTTCAATATCCAAACCTTTATAAACAAGAAAATCACACCCACCAATTACAAATCCGCATTTTTCATAGAACTTACATGCTGCGACATTATTATTTTGCGTTTCAAGCATGATACCTGGCATATTGCCTTTTTTTGCCCACTGCTTTGCTTGATCAACTAATCTTTTACCAACTCCGAGTGTACGATATTTTTTATCTACCGTTATATCTTCTATGTAAGCATAGTGGTTCCAATTCTTTTTCAATACCATTAATCCAATGATTTGGTTATGTAACAGTGCTATGTAAATGACTTGATTAGGTTTATTTATATATTCATTGTAAGCCAGTTCTTCATTATCATCTTGATTTTGTAAATAACTTTTTTCATAACTCGGAACGTCTTCTACTGTATATTCTATACGTTTATTTCCTTTGGAAAGAGAAAGAATTAACCGAGCATTCACTATAAAACTGTCATCAATCTCCGGGAGATTATCTAAATCATTTGTTTCTAACTCTCTAATTACAAGGTTCATCGGGGCACCTCCACATAATAATATTTCTTCTAGTTCTTCATTTGGTTCAAATGAATTCCAATTACAAAATTATAATAGAATTTCAATAGTACGGCTATCTTTGTATTTTATCTTTATACCAGCATGTTGTTATCTTGATATGAAAATATTGTTTAGAAAGAGTAGTATCTTTTATTTTGGATGTATATCCAGTTTTCAAATTTAACTGTAGTAGAGAAACAAATATTTTTTTAAAGAGTGGATGCCATACGCTATTCTTTAACTAAATTCGACATTATCTGCATTTTATCTTCACCTTCCTCTATTAATCTATTTATTGTAAACATCAGCTGGAGTTAATGCTCAGCTGTATAAATAATGAATATAAAAATTAATAGGGAAAGGATCGGAAAATAATGAAAGAATCACAAAGTAAGAAAAAAACAAGTCGACTAACTAAGGTAATAATATCTCTAGGAGTTGTTTTAGCAACGACCTTTTTCACCTTCTTTTTAATAGGAAAATGGAACTCTATCCCAGCGAAGGGAATAGCTAACGAAAGTAGTAATCAAGTTAACACGCAACAACAAGAAAAGAAAAAAGAAACACCACCAGCAAAACAGAAAAGACCTGATGGAAAACCGGTGGGAAAGGTTGTTTATTTAACATTCGATGATGGTCCTAGCGAACTAACTGGGAAATTTTTAGATGTACTAAAAGAGCAACATGTCGCCTCGACATTTTTTATGCAAGGTAGCAATTTACAAAATACAGGTTTTCAGGAAAACGTAAAACGAGCGGTAAAAGAAGGACATTATATTGGTGCTCATAGTATGACACATAATAGTGATAAGCTATACAAAAAAGGACAATTTGTACCGGAGATGAAAGAAACGTTAGCTCTTATCCATAATATTACGGGTACAACTCCTAAATTAGTTCGTCCGCCATATGGATCTGCACCAGGATTAAAGGGTGAGGAAATTCGTAACCAAATTGTAGAAGCAGCAATAAAAGTTTGGGATTGGACAATAGACTCAAATGATTGGAAATTAAAAGATAATCCAACTCAGATTATCGATAATGTAAAGAAACAGACAACAGAAGAAGTAGAAGTTGTTTTAATGCATGAAAAGGCGCAAACATTACAAGCTCTTCCTGAAATTATTAAATTTTATAAAGAGAAAGGGTATGAATTTGGTGTATATAATGACGAGGATCATTTTCGTCTAAACTTCCAAAAAGATCAACGTCTATAGTATAAACATAGTTATTTTAAAAAGGTGTTTTTATTACTAAATCAATAATTAAGCCAAAAGTCGATTTCCTATACGATAAAGAAATCGTCTTTTTTTATAAAGTTGACTTTTGGATCAAAAAGGTTTATTCTACTTGTGCAAGTGAATACTTACATTCGGGTTTGGATAAAGATTATGTGAAAGTTGGATGAAACGTGAATGAAATGACAAATACATCAGAACGTATTATTGAGGCTTTTTTAGAACTATTTCGTACTCATGGCTATAAGGGAACGACGACTCGCTCGATTTCGGAATTAGCGGGCGTAAACGAAGTAACGATCTTTCGGAATTTCGGAAGCAAAAAGAATATTATGGAAAAAGCTGTCGAATCTTTATCGCGTGATATGGAATTGAATAAATTAATGCCTGGAGAGATGACTTGGAATCTTGAAGATGACTTGTTATCTATTGCAGAAGGATATCTTGCATATATAGAAAAGTTAAAGGATTTAATTTTGATTAGTTTTCAGGAAGCTGAAATGTTCCCAGAGCTTAAAGAAAAAATTGCATTAATTCCTAAACAATTAAAAGATAATTTGGTTTCATATTTTATTGAGATGAGAGAAAAGGGAAAGCTTATTGAAACTGATATGGAAGCTCAGGCGATGAACTTTATTTGGATGAATTTCGGTTACTTTCTTTCTAACTCACGCTTCGGGGACAATTTATTTTCAAATTCAAAAGAGATTTTTCTAAAACATAGTGTCCAACTATTTTCTAGGGGGCTAACTCCCTAGGTCTTTTTTTACACCGGATGAAAGTAAGTACTTGCTATAATAAAACAACAAGGAGTACGACAATGAAAACTTTAAAAAATTTCTTTAAATTCCCCCCAACATTCATTGGAATTGCAACAGCATTTGCTTTTCTGTTAATTTTCTTTTGTGTGTGGATGACTGCATACGATGGTGTTACTGATCGGGTAAACCAATTAAAAATCGGATTAGTTAATGAAGATAATCAAATGGGAACTGATATTGAAAAAAGCTTGAAGGAAAATCTGCCCTTTAAAGTTAAAAGCTATAGCTCGGTAACGCACGCCCAAAAAGACATGGATAACAGGAACTTAGATATGGTTATTCAAATTCCTGCAAATTTCTCAAGCCTATTGAAAGAAAATAATACTACAGAGATTAACTATTTCATCAATCAAGCAAACTCATCTTTGGCAAAACAGATTATGGAAGGCGCGGCAAAGGATATTACGCAAACAGTTAATAAAAATGTATATGCGTATAAACAAAAGTTTATTTCATCTAACCTATCTAACGAACTAAGTACAGTGATACCGTCAGAAGAATTGGCCCAAAAGTTATCAGAAAACATTACGAAAGCTGTAAGTTCATTAAACATTGATTCTGTGCAATCATCTGTCGAAAAAACAAACAATACAGATGGCTTTGCAGCAACCATGATTCCATTTTTAATTGTTCTTGCTTCATGGGTTGGAGCTATGCTTATGAGTTTAAATCTTAATATTGTTGCAACAATATTAAAAAACACGCACGGAAAATGGTCTATATTTTTCTCAAGACAAGTTATTAATATTGTCGTATCTGTTATTTTAGCTATTATCACGTTATTATTGATGACCGTATTTAACGTTAAATTGAATACAAGCTTATTTGAAACATGGATCTTCCAAACTCTTGTCTTTTTCTCTTTCTTAAGCGTAACACAAATGTTTATCGTTCTATTCGGTCCTGCTGGTATGGTATTTAATATCATATCACTGTCAATACAATTAGTTACTTTTGGAGTAATTGTCCCAAAAGCATTGCTATCAAATTTTTATCAAACTGTAGGTTCTTTTTTCCCTGGAACTTATGTAGCCGATGGATATCAAACAATAATTTTTGGAGGGGGAAATCTATCACACGATATGAATATTCTTCTTTGCACTTCAATTATTACCATTCTTATAGCGGTGGGGAGAATTATGCTGCAAAGAGATAGTAAAAGTGAATTGATCAAACAAACTGCCAACAGATAAAAAGCTTGTGGTACATGTATAGGCTTCTTTTTCTGGTAGCCCCCGTACCTATCAAATTAAAACATTTATAGCACCCCAGAACGAAAATCCAGTGTGTATTTGACAGACAACGGCTTGTTTTTTCGTTTTGGGGTATTTGCTTTTTATAGTTCGATGGTGATGAGGGAGCACCACATTGCTAAAAAAAGAATTAATCTAAGATTTTTTCTTTTTTAGCTATATGTGTCCTAGAAATAAGTCTATACAGTTTATCAAAAATATTTACATACCTCCTCGCAAATATGTTAGAAAAATCTTTGTAGCACTTGAAAATGTTTGATGTTTTTTCCAAAGAATATTTAGTCCAGCCTCTAGCTTAGGAGATAGGGGGCGGAAGCAAAGTGTACTTTCCTCAGACGTATTCATAAGCTTATCAATACATAATGCGTAGCCTATATTTTCTTTTACGAGTAAGGATGCATTATAGAGTAAATTATATGTACCTATAACATTCAAGTTTTCAATTTCCTCTCCAAGCCATCCTGATAATTCATTACTTACAGCCGTTTGTCTTGATATGATAAGAGGTTTATTTAGTAAGTCTGTTGGATGGATATAAGCTTTTTCCGCTAAGGGACTGTCTTTTCGCATAAGTACGCCCCATACATCAGTAGCTGGCAACTTTAAGTAGTCATATTTTTGTTTATTTGCTGGCTCAATAACGATACCAAAATCTAATAAACCACTATCTAATTTTGTTGTAATGTCATCAGCGTTGCCGCTATATAAATGAAATTTAATGTTAGGGTGATGGGCAACAACTTTTTTTATAGTTTGTGCAATGAACTGCATTGCCTCTGTTTCTCCAGCGCCAATATGAATTTCTCCACTAATAATTTCAGATTTTTGGTTAAAATTAGCTTCTGTTTTTTTTACTAAATCCACAATTTCTTTTGCTCGATCTAATAAAAACATACCTTCGTCTGTTAAAGTGATTTTTCGATTTCCTCGCACAAATAAAGTAGTTCCAAGCTCTTCTTCCAGGTTGTTTAACTGTCTTGATAATGTAGGTTGAGATAAATGCAATGCATTTGCAGCAGCAGATATATTCTCTTGCGTTGCTACCGCAATGAAGTAGCGTAATACACGTATGTCCAAAAAACTCTTCTCCTTCGTATGCCTATTTGTTATGGGAATGTATTCAATATAGGTATTTGTTATCTCAATAATACCATTTTATAATCACATTACCAAAAGCATTGATAAGAAGTGAAAGAGGAGTTGAAGTGTTTTTTATGAAGAATTCAAAAAGTGTATTAATTTTTATATTAGCAGTAGGGGTTTTCGGTATTCTTAATACTGAAATGGGATATATTGGCCTGCTTCCGGCATTATCAGATCATTTTGATGTAAGTGTTTCGAAGGTAAGTTTAATGGTTAGTTTGTTCGCGCTCGCCATTGCTATTGCGGCTCCAACGCTTCCTTTAGTTTTTTCGGGTGTAAATCGAAAAACGGTTATGTTGTTCGTACTAGCAATCTTTATTATCGGCAACGTTATTTCAATTTTTACAACGAATTTTACAGTTGCTTTAGTTGCACGAGTAATTCCGGCTTTCTTTCATCCAGTGTACGTATCGATGGCTTTATCAGTAGCAGCAACTTCAGTTAGTGCAAAAGAAGCTCCAAAAGCAGTTGCCAAAGTGTTTATTGGGGTTTCAGCTGGTATGGTTTTAGGTGTACCGATTGTCAACTTTTTAGCAAATGTATTTACCCTTGAAATATCATTGACATTTTTTGCACTTGTTAATATTTTTGCGTTTATTATGACAATCGTATTTATTCCCTCTATGCCTGTTCAGGAAAAGCTTTCTTATGGTTCGCAGCTTAAGATTTTAACGAAAGGTATCACATGGCTATCCATACTTGCTGTAACTTTTTTAAATGGAGCGGTATTTGGAATTTATAGTTATCTAGCCGAATATTTAGATGTAGTTACGAAAATGTCGCCGTATATGATAAGTATCATGCTATTTGTTTATGGGATAGCAAATATTATCGGGAATATTCTTGCAGGGAGATTACTGACAATAGCTCCTGTCCGTACGGTAATCATTTATCCCATTGCTCTAATGATATTATATTTTGCCTTTTTCTTTGTATCAGATCTTGCGATACCAACTGCAATTTTTATTGTAATTTGGGGTGTTTTTGGCGGGATTGGTGGTAATGTCAATCAATATTGGATGATGTCTTCAGCACCTAATTCACCAGATTTCGCTAATGGATTATTTTTAACTTCTTGTAATTTAGGGACTACAATTGGTACTGGGATCGCAGGGATAATTATTGCACAAATTGGAACGAAATATATTTTATTTGTAGGCATGTTTGCATTAGTATTAGGGTTTATTTGTATTCTGCTTCGAAATATGTTGTATAAATCTACAAATGCCTAAGTGCTATTTTGCGTTACATTACTAAGGAAAAGCGCATTTAATATAAAAGGGACTCTTAATTTTATAAGAGTTCTTTTTTGCAATCCCAATAAATTCTTCTCAATAATTGAAAATAAAATCAATCCGGATTATTATATTGTTATTGTAAATTTATTTTATTGAAGGAGGATACATAGATGAAAAGCTCAAAAGGCTCTATTGAATCAGAGATAAGCAAAGCAATTACTCACTGGGAAAAGGATTACCTAGGACGCGGGTCTATATCCGTTAAGACAGATATATTACGGGATATGATTATCGTAAATTTACAAGGTGTTTTAACGCCGGCTGAATATAGTGTTTGCGAAACAAAAGACGGGATGCTAACGATAAAGAAGAATCGTTCGGAGCTAGTTGAATCTGGAATTGATGATCTGAAAGAGATTATACTAGAATTAACTGGAGAGAAAGTGAAAAGCTTTCATACGGATATAAGCTCCCGTACAGGCGAACGAGTAATGATTTTTAAATTGCTTCATAATCTTGAGGAGAAATTTTAAAAATACCTTAAGGTTAGTGGAAGGATTAAGAAACCTACAAGTTTTGCACTTTATTAACAGGCTAATAATTAAAAACTTGAAGTTATTTAGGTATAATAAATCTTAATTCTAATAACTCTTAAAAAACGAATAAAGAAATTGACAAACTGCTTAATATGGTTTATCTTATAATTGTTTTAAAAAATTGATAGATGCTCATTTTAACAGTTTGCTATAATTAAGGCTTTAGCATTTTTTTAATATGTAATATTGACTAAATGAAAAAGTTTCTTAATTAAAAGATAGCGTATAACATAAATTGATATATTGATTGCATAATCTAGGAGATCAGAAATATACATTTCTTTTTAATAGGAGTAATACATACATTATTATCCTCTATAAAATGGGAGCTCTTCAAAAAACTTTATTGAAGTTAGTTGAAGGGAAACCGACAATCTCCATAATTCAATGATGATATAAAATCATTGAATTATGGAAGTTGTCGGTTTTTTTTATGGAAAAAAACGATGCACTAAAAAGAGTGAATGAAAATTGAAATTTAAAAAACTATCGTAATTAAAAGGAATTTTTATAGGTTATTTTCGCTTAGAAGGGAGTATTTAACATGTTAATTTCGCTGAGTTCATCAACACTGTTAACATTATTTTTTATAGCGCTTAGTGCTTCTTGGCTAAGTGGATTATTGTTTTTAAATGCAAGGATGCCTTTACGTTTTGTTCATATCCATATTGGTATCGCTGCTTTGCCTTCATTGATTTCTTTACTCGCACTTGTTAATAACAATGGAGATAGAGTTGTGGGGCCTTGGCATCTAGATACTTTAGCTTGGTTAATGGCTTTCTTTGTTCTTACAATTGGTTTAATCATTCAGCGTTTTTCTGTACGTTACTTAATGGGAGATCGCTCATATCGAAAATACTTTGTACTTTTTACATTTACTACAGGTGTATCTTCGGTTGCATGGTTAAGTGATGATCTTCGTTTCATGATTATTTGTTGGGGAGCAACGCTTATAGGATTGGTTCTACTCATAGGGCTAAATAAAGGGTGGAAAGTAGTTAGTGAAGCAACTAAAATCTCTGGCTATTTATTTACAATAAGTTGGATTGCGTTGCTATCAGCTATCATTTGGCTTTTTCAAGTAACTGGACAGTGGCAATTAACATCAGTTTTAACGAATGAAAATGTAGCGCTACATGGAACATTGGAGAGAACAGGAATTAACTTATTAATTATATTAGCGGTGATGATTCCAGCAGCACAATGGCCTTTTCAAAGATGGTTAATTGAGTCCGCTGTTGCTCCAACTCCTGTTTCTGCTATTATGCATGCGGGTTTAGTAAATGCTGGCGGTATCATGTTAACTAGATTTTCACCTCTTTTTCATGATGATATTGCACAAATAATTTTACTAATTTTCTCTAGTATTTCTGTCTTGATAGGTACAGGAATTAGTTTAGTCCAAGTTGATTATAAACGTCAGCTAGTAGGTTCAACTATTGCACAAATGGGATTTATGCTTATTCAATGTGCATTAGGCGCCTATTTAGCGGCTGTTATTCATTTAATTTTACATGGTTTGTTTAAAGCTACACTGTTTTTACAAGCTGGTTCTTCAGTGCAACGTTTTGGGGTAGTGAATCAGTCTAATGAAAAGATGTCCAATTTATGGATTATAGTCGGGCGTGTTTTAGGATTATTTATAGCAATTACTTTCTGGTTTATGACTTTTGGAGAGGGGTATCAACTAGTTAGTGCGTTAATCTTAGGCTGGTCACTATACTTTTCATGGAAACAGCTTGTTGTTTTTGGAGAGGGAAGAATGGGACGAATTGCTGGCGTAATTGTTTTGATTGGATTTTCTCTCATTTACTTTACCGTTCATAATTCTCTTTATAAATGGTTGCATACTGATATTTATCAAAGTGTTCAACCTTCAGCTCCAGCCGTTATCTTTGTTATATGTATTTTACTATTTAGTAGTGTTACTAGTACTTTCGTTACTCGTCATCAATCTTCTACTTTATTCGCTGTACTTTATCTTTGGTTAGTTCGAGTAGGTGAAGCGAGAAGAAAATCAGTAGAAAGTCACCCAAGCTATCTGAAACATTATGTATCAAAGGGAGGTAATTCGTGATGAGCATATCGTCAATATTAAAGAAAGATACAAACATTGATATGCAAGAAAATAATATAAATGATTTAGTTGCATCTGCTAGCCGAGTTATTGCACCACTTTGGCCTATCTCTACGTTTGCAGCTCACCACCCTTGGATGGGACTTGAAAAGCAATCATTTGAACAAGTCGCAAATTGGCTAAAAGAAGCTCGTAATGTGGATATGTATCCTAGTACTTCCATGATTCATTCGGCAAAAGCGAAAGGTGAGATTGAGGAATCATTTTTACAAAGTAGTTTGTCTCGTTGGCTGGATTCACAATCTTTTCATATTCCGCGAGACAAAGTAGAGCGATTTTGCCAAGCGGCTTTAAAGTTAGAAAAATTACCTTCTAGTCTATTATCATCGCCAGAATTAAATAAATTGGCAGAAGAAATGAGTTATATAAATACAGCAAATATGAAAGCCTCTGTTATGCAGCCAATAAGTTCGCTTATAGAGAATCAAAATAGTGAAAACCTATCTGATATTCTTAATTATCATATCATTAAATGGTGTAAATTATATCTTGATGACTCCGGATCAAGTTGGACGATGCCAAATCGAGAGAAAGGTTTTTATCGTGCATGGCAACACCTTATTACATTTGATCCAGCGCTCAGTAAAAATGAGCGTAAAGTTTTAAAAGATTGGCCACAAGATGCCGAAGTAGCTTTAGCGAGAGCGTTATTTGAACTAGGAATTTCTGAATCTAACATACAAGCTTATCTTGAAGGGCACTTACTTTCTTTACCTGGGTGGGCAGGAATGATACGATGGCGCTCACAACAATCAATTCAGGAACAGGGGCTTTTAATAGAATATTTAGCAGTTCGAATTTCTATGGAGCTGGCTATTGCAAAACCTTATTTACCTTTAAAAAATCAAAAGGTTGAGAAAAAAGTTTCGATCGTCCCACTTATAGCTTCTTGGATCTATTGGGGGAATATTTCAACACGGGAATGGTCACAAATGTCTGCAGCTGAACAAAGCGAATTGTTAGCATTTGCATATCGTTTTGATGAAAATATTCGCAGGAAACTTTGGCTGGAAGCTTGGGAACAAACGCATGCAGAGCAATTAAGAGAGAAGATTGCTTCTAAACAACGTGCAACCAATGATAAAAAGCGTGTATTAGCTCAATTAGCATTTTGTATTGATGTACGTTCAGAACCGTTTCGTCGCCACTTAGAAAAACTAGGTCCGTTTGAAACGTTTGGAATAGCTGGTTTCTTTGGGTTACCAATTGCGACTAGTGAACTAGGTAGTAATGACAGCCATCCTTCCTTGCCAGTTATACTGAAACCGAAGCATCAAATAAAAGAGCTTACAGATGAAAATGAATTTAAATCTTATGAGCAACGTAAGAGGGTAGGCAGTTCGGTGCGTTATACATTTAAAACGATGAAACAGAACGTACTGACAAGTATGGCGCTACCTGAGTTAAGTGGTCCTTTACTTGGTCTACAGATGGTGACAAGAAGCTTTGTCCCAAGAGGAGTTGGTGGTTTCATTCGTAAACTTCGTAAAACTATGTTACAAAAACCTGATACAACATTCTCGCTTAATCATGTTCATGACACAAAAGGTGAGATACCTATCGGTTTTACGAAAGAAGAAAAAGTGAACTATGTGCGTCAAGCTTTAAAAATGGTGGGACTGACAGAAAAATTTGCTCCTTTAGTTGTAATGTGCGGACATAGTAGTCAAAGTACGAACAACCCTTATGCTGCAGCACTTGAGTGTGGTGCTTGTGGCGGAGCAGCAGGAGGATTCAATGCAAGAGTTTTTGCGACTTTATGTAATCTTCCAGAAGTGAGAGAGGCGTTGTTTGCTGAAGGCATTAACATTCCTAAGGATACCATTTTTGCAGCAGCTGAACATAAAACAACAGTGGACGAATTGGAATGGATTTACGTCCCAGAACTTTCGAAAACTGCGCAAGAAGCGTTTGATTGTATCGAGACGATTATGCCAAATGTGAGCCAACATGCAAATAGAGAACGTTTAACGCAATTACCTAATTTTAAAACGAAAATAAAAAATCCGAGTAAAGAGGCACATCGATTTGCAGAAGATTGGAGTGAAATACGTCCAGAATGGGGATTAGCGCGTAATGCATCTTTTATTATCGGACAGCGTGAATTAACTCAAGATTGTGACTTAGAAGGCAGGGCTTTCCTTCATAATTATGATTGGAAACAGGATGAAAGTGGCGATATATTAGCTAACATTATTGCAGGACCAGGAACAGTTGCACAGTGGATAAATCTACAATATTACGCATCAACTGTAGCTCCTCATTATTATGGTAGTGGAAATAAAACAACCCAAACCGTAACGGCGGGTCTCGGTGTTATGCAAGGGAATGCTAGTGACCTGTTGCCAGGCTTACCTTGGCAATCGGTTATGCAGTCAGATAGTGAGACGTATCATTCACCACTTCGTTTACTAATTGTCATTCAAGCACCTATTGAATATATAGAACGTTTGTTAAATAATGATTTCACATTTCGAGAAAAAGTTCAAAATGGATGGGTTAGACTTGCAAGTGTTGATCCAGAGGGAAGCTGGAAAAACTGGTAACAATTATTATTGTTACTAGCTTAAAAGTTTCATAAATACAATAATGAAGAAGGAGTGCTCCATATGAATTCAAAGAATAAAAAAGTTTTATTATTAACAGACATTGAACACGGAATAGAGCCTAGTATCCAACAAGTAACTAACATTCAACAAGAAAACATGTTGACTATACACAGCTATGATTCTGTAATTGTACATCCTTATGGAGATATAATGAGATCTATTATTATTGCTATTTATCAAGAAAATGTTAAAGAAATTTTTGTTGTCGGAATAGAGGATAAAGAAACTTCTTCAGTTAATCTACAAACTCAACGTGATTTCATAAAAGATAATATAGAATTAGACTATCTCTTTAAAAATTGCATGCCTGAATTTTCAAGTGGTAGCCTTAATCAATGGCTGAGTGCACAAAAAAATGTTAGTGAAAATATTGAAAAGAGTATAGATATGATCCGTCATCATCCATTAGTACCTTCTGATATTGAAGTTCATGGTTTCATAATTGATAGAACGGGTGAAAAAGAAACGGTTGTTAAAGTTTTTGCTAATAAAGTACTGAAACAAATGCATTCTTATGTGTAAGTTATCGATAGATAAGCAACTTTTATTTGGACTTGTGTCCTTTACAAAGAGCAAAAGAAATCTTCTATAAATGGGGATCTTTTGCTCTTTTTGTTTGAATTTTTAATGTGTTTTATAGGAGATACCTAATATGTACATAATAAAAATATATAACTTTTTGCATAAAATTTTAAGGACGGATTAGCAGGTGATAATAAAGTTAATCGTAAAATAGAAGTGTATATTGTGATTGATCCCGTATTAACGGGCAGCCCTATTGGTGAGGGCTGATTAAAGTTTCACTTTATTTTAAGATTATTACTAAAAAGAATGGAGATTCTTTAATTATGAGAATAAAACAGTTAAAACCTAAAGTGATATGGAAAAAAAGAATGTTGCTAACTCTTTTTATTGTTTTCGGATTGATTATTGCGGGGGTTGTTTTTTGGAATGTTTCACCTATTCCGAAAGCGTTTCTCATAAAAAAAGCATTTGAAGGTGGAATGTTTGTTCAATCTAATAATTATAAAAACGCTCTAAAAGAGACACGAATTGTTAAAGATATCAATTATAATTCTAAATTTCCTGATGGTACATTAGATATTATTTATCCCAAAAATTTTATAGGGAAAACACCTGTTATTTTTTGGGTGCACGGGGGTGGATTTGTAGGTGGAGATAAATCAGACATTACTGGTTATGCAGTAGAATTAGCTGCTCGTGGTTATACAGTGATAAATATAAATTATGCTCTTGCTCCTAAAAGAAAGTATCCTACACCAGTACTACAACTTGGTGAGGCTTATGAATATATAAAAGCAAATGCAAAGAAATATAATGTAAAACTAGATGACCTATATTTTGCAGGAGATTCTGCGGGAGCGCAAATATCTGGACAATTTGTTACTATTCAAACATCTCCAGATTATGCGAAATTAACCGGGATTGACGCTGTTGTTGCTCCTTCTACAATTAAAGGTATATTGCTATTTTGCGGCCCTTATAATATGCCTGCATTAGCTAAAATGGAAACATCCAAAGAAGTGCAAGACTTTATGCGTACTACTGGCTGGGCTTACTTTGGGAAAAAGAAATTTGAAACATTACCTGAAATGGAAATCGCCTCTATTTATAAACACGTTACAAAAGATTACCCACCAACGTTCATCACAGATGGAAATACTGCATCATTTGAAGAGCAAGGTAAAGCATTAGCTTCTACTTTACAAAATAAAGGAATACCTGTAGATACACTTTTCTTTGATAAAAATATCTCTGGCGAGTTAGCACATGAATTTCAATTTAAAATGAACACTCCAGCAGGTGAAGAAGCTTTTAACCAAGTTCTTAAATTTCTAAATGAAAATAAATAATATATATACTATTAACTTTTTATAAGCCTAGTTTAATACCATATATGGGTGAACAAAATATTGCATTAATAATCTAATGGTAGCAAAAATAAATTTGATAAGAAGTATATAGTAAGAATGATTTGGAGATACAGATGGGGATATAACTATTTTATTTAGGACGGTGCACTTTAAATGGATTTACAGAAAGGGAAATTATATTGGAACACAACTTTTTCTAATACATCTTCTTATCCTCGCTTGGAAGAAGATATAAAATGTGACGTACTAATAATAGGAGCAGGAAGTTCAGGTGCTCAATCAGCATACTATTTGAGTGAATCAGATTTAAATATTGTTGTCGTTGATAAAAGAAAGGTAGGACACGGGAGTAACCTTACAAATACAGCACTTATTCAATATTTAGGTGACAAGATGTTTTTTGAACTTGTAAATACATTTGGAGAAGAGTATGCAGTTAAGCATATGAAATTATGTGAACAAGCTATTAATGATATTGAATATGCTGATCAAAATTTGCCTTATTGCTCTGATTTTAAACGACGTGACAGTTTATATTATGCAAGTTATGAAGAGGATATAAAGAAATTAGAAAAAGAACTGTATTATTTACATAAGCATGATTTTAAAGCGACTTGGCTATCAGAGGAACAAATTGGACAGAGATATCCATTTAAAAAACGTGCAGCTATTTATACGTATAATGATGGTGAAATAAATCCTTATAAATTTACACATAGTTTATTAGAACAAGCTGCTAATAAAGGAGTTCAAATTTATGAAGATACAGAGATTGTTGGCAAAAAGTTAGAGAAAGAATGTGCTATCTTTTATACAAAGGGGGGCAATTCTATTACTGCCAATAAAGTAATTGTGGCTGCAGGATATGAAGGGTTGGAATTTAAAAAGGAAAAGAACGCTACACTGATTAGCTCATATGCAGTTGTTACTAATCCTGTAGAAGATTTATCTTCTTGGTATAAACGTACTCTCATTTGGGAAACTGCGAGACCATATATTTATATGAGAACTACTGCAGATAACAGGATTATTATAGGTGGGTTAGATGAAGATACAAACATTGCTCAAGAAAGAGATTCAAAATTAATCCATAAAAAAGAGAAATTAGTAAATGAATTTAATAAGCTCTTTCCCAATATAACAGTTGAACCTGAATTTTATTTAAGTGCTTTTTATGGTGGTACTCATGATGGTTTACCTATAATTGGAATGTATGAAGAGTTTCCAAATTGTCACTTTATCTATGCGTATGGAGATAATGGATTAGTATATAGTATGGTGCTTTCTAAAATTGTTCGAGATATAATTATTAGCGGTTCAAGTCCGGATTTGAATTTATATTTACAAACTAGACCAAAACTAAATGAGTAAGCTACATGTATGCAAAATCAAGGTAGTATAAAAAAGTAATAGTTTTTACGGTTTTAATTACTTTATATAGGAAGCAATTCTACAATTATAATCTCTCCAATATATTTGGGGGGATTTATTTTTTTCTTATGATTTATTGAAAAATAGTCTAATTAGACTATAATGAGTATATAGTTTAATTAGACTATATATTTTATTGAGTGTGAAAAAAGGAGGAAAGAGGTATGGTTGCAAAAGAGAGCAACTTACGCTTAGTGATAGCTGGGTTAATGCTAGGCATTTTAATGGCTGCAATGGATAATACAATTGTTGCCACTTCAATTGGTACAATTGTCTCAGATTTGGGTGGATTGGATAAATTCATCTGGGTTACTTCTGCTTATATGGTTGCAGTTATGGCGGGTATGCCTATTTTCGGGAAATTATCTGATATGTATGGTAGAAAGAGGTTTTATATTTTTGGTTTATTAATCTTCTTAATTGGTTCTGCATTATGTGGTACTGCGCAAAGTATTGTTCAGCTAAGTATTTATCGTGCAATTCAAGGTATAGGTGGGGGGGCACTGATGCCAATCGCCTTTACCATTGTATTTGATATTTTTCCTATTGAAAAAAGAGGGAAAATGACTGGATTATTAGGGGCCGTATTTGGTTCTTCAAGTGTATTAGGACCTTTATTAGGTGCGTATATAACAGAAAATATTAGTTGGCATTGGATTTTTTACGTCAATATTCCAATTGGTCTAATGTCATTAATTTTTATTTTAAAAGCTTATAAAGAAAATAATCCACCTACTAAGCAAAATATTGATTGGTGGGGGGCGATAACACTCGTCATAGCAGTAATTAGCTTAATGTTCGCTTTAGAGTTGGGAGGAAAAGAATTTAAGTGGGATTCGATACAAATCATTGGGTTATTTGCATTGTTTATTGTATTTTTTGTTGGCTTCCTATTGGTAGAAAGAAAAGTGAAAGATCCGATAATATCATTTTGGATGTTTAAGCGTAAGGAGTTTGCAATATCACAAATTATTACGTTTTTCTATGGAGCAACATTTGTTATTTTAACAGTATTTATTCCTATTTTTGTTCAGGCTGTATATGGTGGAACAGCAACTAATGCTGGATTAATTTTAACCCCAATGATGTTAGGTTCTGTAGTAGGTAGTGCAATTGGTGGAATATTTCAAACGAAAATTAGTTACCGTAACTTGATGTTATTATCTATAATATCCTTTGGGATAGGTATGTATTTGTTAGGAACGATGGATCCACAAACAAGCCGTGTACTTTTAACGATATACATGATTATAACGGGGTTTGGAGTTGGATTTTCGTTCTCTTTGCTTCCCACAGTTTCTATTCATAATATGGAACCGAGATTCCGTGGCTCAGCTACTTCAACAAATTCATTCTTTCGTTCACTAGGTATGACAATTGGAGTAACGATTTTTGGCTCCATTCAAAATAGTACCTTTACAGCTAACTTAAAGGATGCTTTTAAGGGAATAGAACATGGTTCCAGCATGTTAAATAATCTAGGTGATCCAAGTGCAATATTTCGCTCAGATGTAAGGTCCAGTATACCTACTTTTATTCTTGAAAAGGTTATAGCTGCTATGTCATCTTCCATTACTACTGTTTTTCTATTAGCTTTAATTCCAATTATCGTTTCGTTTATGGCAATATTATTTATGGGGAATGTCAAAGCTGGTACAAAGGATAATAAAGTGAATTTGAAGTTATAAATTTTATAAAACAAAAAGATTCTTTACTTATTTTTAGCTTATACTATTGGTATAGGTTATTAAGGAGTGGAGAGTTATGAATACAAAGCTTTTTATGCTGGGTCTTCTTATGGAGAAAAATAGGCATCCGTATGAAGTCCAGCAACTTTTAAAAAATAGTGAAATGAAATATTATATAAAAATTACTAAAGGCTCTTTATATTATACATTTGAGCAACTTGAAAAGAAGGGTTTTATAGAGGTTGTTGATATTATTCGTAATGAACAACGTCCTGAACGAACTATTTACGGTATTACTAAAAGTGGTAAACAAGAATTTGAACATTTATTATTAGAGCAAATGATAAAGAAAGAGGATATGCATCGTCCTATATATGAAGCGCTACTTTTTGCACAATATGGGGAAGAAGAATTAATTCTAGAACAGCTAAAAACTAAAATTTCTCAACTGACGTTATATCTTACTACCCTTCAAAAAGTATATGAAGAGAAGTGTGGAAAAGAGAGTGTAGCTAAGTTATATATATTATCTAGTGTCATTTTACATTTAAGAACAGAGTTAAAAGTTTTACAGAGTTTATATAACACTATAAAAAATGAAAAGATAGATAATATTGGAAATGATGTACTTAGAGAGATAGAAAATCAATGTTTATAGTGACAGATATTATAAAATAAAGAAAAGTATAATATTTTAATTTATAAATTAAAAACGTTAATTTGGACAGGTCTAATAGTATAGGGAACTGTCCATTTTTAATATGTAAATTCTCCATTCAATGTTAAGAAATCTTAATATTTTTGTAGGGTGAAAATTAAGATTTTTTCAGTAGATTGATTGTATGTTCTAAATTAACATTGGAGAGGAATTTATGAATGTTATTTGTTTTATGTAAGAGTATGTGAAGCGGCCTCGGATCGTAGGGGGCTATTTTACCCAGTTCAAATCAACTTGCAAAACAGATGGTTTCTTCAATATGTTTAAAAAAGCAAAGTGTATTATCACGCATTAACGGGTAGTAAGACCCACATCTCAAAATTAAGTGGAAGCAAAGAAGTTAGGTGGGGGGCGGGATTCCCGTAAAAGACCGATTGGTGAAGGCTGATTAAAGTTTCACTTTATACGTGTAAGGTAAAACTAAATGTATAATACTACAGCATAGAACGAGATGTCAGAGAGGAAGAAAATATGATGCAGAAAGAAAAAATTTTGATTGTAGATGATGATATAGAGATAAGAAAAATCGTATCCATTTATTTAAAAAATGAAGGGTATGAAATTATAGATGCATCGGATGCTATAAAAGCTTTAGAAACTTTAAGAAATACAACAATTGATTTAATCATTTTAGATATTATGTTACCGAAAATGGATGGCATAGAGGCTTGTTTAAAAATAAGAGAACAGTATCAAATGCCTATAATTTTTTTGTCAGCTAAAGATGAGGATATAGATAAGATCCAGGGATTAATGAGTGGGGCAGAAGACTACATTACCAAACCGTTTAATCCACTTGAATTAATGGCAAGAATTAAATCTCAATTACGAAGATATCGTGTTTATCAAACAGAAGAAGTAAAACAATTTATTCATGAAATAGGCCATCTTAAGGTAGACGAGGAGACAAGACAAGTTTTCATTAGAAATGAAGAAGTAAGGTTAACTCCAAAGGAATTTGACATACTTTCTTTATTAGTGAGAAATAAAGGAAAGGTTTTTAGTGTAGAAAAAATATACGAGATGGTCTGGGAAGATTCATTTTATAAATCAGATAATACAGTCATGGTTCATATTACTAAAATACGGGAAAAAATTGAAGAAAACCCTCGTCAGCCTGTTTATTTAAAAACAGTATGGGGAGTTGGCTATAGAGTATGATCGATCGTACGAAATTAAGGGATAATATATTCTTTTCTACACGCTTAAATATAAAGCTTATTTTAATTTTTTTGCTCTGTTTCATCGTTGCGGTTGTTACTTTTTTTCTCATAGCAATGAAAAGTGCAAATCTACTTTCTTATAATCAACAGATTGAAAAAGAAGCCGAAATAAGGGAAATAGCGATAGGGATAACTAATGATATACAAAAGCGTAATTTGGAATCTGGGCATATAGAACAAGTTATACCGATGATTCAATCTATCCAAAAGAAGAATGAAAATTTAAGGTTTTTAGTATTAGATTATAAAGGCCATATTATCTATCGTTCACATAATTTTCAATTGCAGGATAATCTCCCACAGGAATTATTACAGGAGAAATTAAATGTTACACCAAACGTCAGAAATCCTTTGTTTGAGAAGTTCATATTGTTTGTTTCACCAGTTTCATTTCAAGATGGAATTGGATATGTAATGGTACAATCTCCAAATTCGAATAAAACAATCTCACCAACTCAATATAATCAAAATTTATTACTTGCTTTGGTGAGCAGTATATTAATTTTCATCCTTTTATTTTTGCTGTTTATGATCCCTATTACAAGATACATTAAAGAAATTGAACGAGGTATTCAAAAGATTGTAAAAAAAGATTGGAAACATTCCATACGTGTTAAAGGAAAAGATGAATTATCTTCTTTAGCTTATAATATTAATTGGATGGCTAGTCAATTAAGGGAGCGTTTTGAGAAAGAGAGAGCAATTGAGAAAGGTAAAAGTGAATTTATTACCAATATTTCTCATGATTTGCGTACCCCTTTAACGTCTATTATTGGATATTTAGCATTAGTAAATGAAAAACAATATCGAAATAAAGAAGAATTAGAAATGTATATTCAAAATACGTATAATTTAACATTAAAATTAAAAACTCTCATTAATGAATTGTTTGAATACACAAAATTATCTTTACCTGATGTTAAGTTGAGAAAAGAAAAAGTAGAATTGGGCAATTTGTTAGGTCAGCTAGTAGGAGAGTATATCCCGATTTTTGAAAAACAGCAATTAATTGTTAAACTAAATATCATTAATAAGGATATTTGGGTATGGGCAGATATAGAAAAACTGGTGCGTGTATTTGATAATTTACTATCTAATACTGAAAAATATAGTTTTTCAAATTCAACAGTAATAGTGGAACTAAAAAAAGAAGAAGATAAGGCATTTATTTGTATTACAAATAAAACAGATCATCTTGAAGCACAAGAATTAAGCAAGATGTTTGAGAAGTTTTATCGAGTTGATAAATCACGGTCGAGTCAAATACACGGATCCGGAATTGGTTTAGCAATTGTAAAGCGCACAATTGAATTGCATGAGGGCAAAGTATGGGCTGAAAGTCATGGAAATAGTCTTACGATACATGTAGAATTACAACTTTTAAAAAATGTTTAAAAACTATTTAAGAATTTTCATTATGTAACTAATATAAATGCTTAAATAAAGCATTTATAAACAATAGTAGGCTTCTTTTGGTAACCATTGTATGAATGCCATGCCCAAATGGGGAAATCTATAGTAAAGTCAATACCTTTCTGTTTCATGTGTCTTACAATGTATTTATATGCTGTGCAATCTTCTTTACTAACAAAAATAGGATTGGCTATAAGCTTACCTTCATTCAAAAGTGTATTTATAGCATTTTTGTTTTGAAAAGTCCATAGGATTGTTGAATCAATAAATGTATTTAAGTTTGACTGTTTATCAAATTGTTTTCCTATATTTTTCTCCAGTTTCTTTTTATTTTGCAGAATTAAGAATAAATATGACTAATCGGACAATAAGAAATACCTATGCTAGATACAATTGTAAATGCTTATTTAAAGTAACAGCAAGGAATAACCTTTGTATATAGAGTGTACAATACATGCAAAACAGGATTAAAGAAGATTTTAAATATAATATGAAATAGTACAAAATAAGAATTTGATACATCTTTTATATATAAACTATTAATTGAAGTTTGTAATTACACATTATAGTTAGTATACTAACTATATAATTAGTGTACTAACTATATTGGAGGTTATATGAATAATTTAGGCTATTTATTACACAAGGTAAGTATAATGACGAAAACAGAATTATCAAATCAATTAAAAGAATATAAAATAACAGCTCAGCAATGGTCTGTGTTAAAGGATATATCTCTTTATCCAAATGGAACCACCCCGGCTATGATTGCTGAAAGGCTCTTAGCAGACCGTCCAACAGTAACCGGAATTATACAAAGATTATTGCAAAAAGAATGGATTCTTATAAAACATAATCCTAAAGATAAACGGTCACATTTAATATTTTTAACAGATGAAACTAAGGCATTAATACAGGAGATAGAAAATGTAAGCGATGAAGTTATAAAAAATGCTACAGCTAGTATTCCTAAAGAGGAAGTAGAAAATACAGTTCGAGTTTTGCAAAGTATGATTCAAAATTTACAAAAAAATAAAGGGTGATTAAAATGATTTTAGTAACAGGTGCTACAGGGAATGTAGGAAAAGAGGTTGTAAAATGCCTAATAAAAAGAAATGCTACTTTCAAAGTCACAACGCGCAGTAGAGAAACTGAAGGAGTGTATTTTGATTTTGAAAACCCCTCATCTGTAAAGGCGGCTTTAACAGGTGTTACTAAAGTCTTTCTAATAAGACCACCACATCTAGCTGATGCAAAAAAGTATTTCCAGCCTGTTGTAGATGCCGCAAAAGAAATAGGTATAAAACACATTGTATTTTTATCTTTATTAGGTGTAGAAAAAAATCCGATAGTACCTCATGCTAAAATTGAAGCTATGATAAAGGCTTCTGGGATCCCTTACACATTCCTAAGACCGAGTTTTTTTATGCAAAATTTATTATCACAACATGGTGATGAATTAAGAAATGAAAAAATAATTGAAGTACCTGCTGGTAAAGGGGAAACAAGTTTTATAGATGTACGGGATATTGGAGAAGTTGCAGCTAAAATATTAACCGAAGAGGGACATGAATTTAAAGCTTATTCTTTAACGGGAAATGAGGCATTAACATATTATGAAGTTGCTGCTATTATTTCAAAAATAATAAATAAAGATATTACTTATACAAATCCAAGTATATTTAAATTTAGAAAAAGAATGATTCAAAAGGGACTTAACAGTGACTTTATTTGGGTTATGATTGGAATATATACAACTGCAAAATTAGGGTTAGCTAAAAAAGTCACATCAGATTTATCGAATTTACTAGATAGAAGTCCAATAACTATGGAAACGTTTGTTTACGATTACAAAGAATTATTAATATAATAATGCAAAAGTAAAAAAGAGGATTATTCACATAAAGAATCTATTATGTTTTAAGAGTAAGAGGGGATAGCCATGCAAAACAAAATTATCGTTATGTTTCAAAAAGATTTTCGTTTATATGATAACCCAGCTCTATTTGAGGCTGTTCAGTCCGGGGAGGTTCTTCCGGTATATGTACAAGATGAAACTTTTTCAATAGGAAGTGCGGCAAAGTGGTGGTTACACCATGCTATAATAGATGTCCAAAAGCAACTTAAGGCATTGGGCTCTACTTTAATAATCCGCAAAGGAAATACACAGGAAGAAATACTTTCTCTCATAAAACAATTAGATATAACGGCTGTATATTGGAATAGTTGTTATGATCCAGACAGGTTAAAATCTAATCAAAAAATGAAAATGATATTAGAAGATAAAGGTATTATTTGTAAGGAATTTAATTCGCATTTATTATTAGAACCGTGGATTATAAAAAAGAAGGATAACACTGAATATAAGGTGTTTACGCCTTTTTACAATGCATTTCAAAAGCAGGTAATACCTAAACCTATTAACAGAGTGCAGAGTATAAAGTGGGGAAACTCTTTACCAGCAAGCTTATCTGTCTCAGAATTACACTTGTTGCCGACTATACCGTGGACATCTCATATGGAAGCAATATGGGAGCCTACAGAGGAAGGGGCATACAAAACATTTAAGAAATTTTTCTCTAGTAAATTAGCCTCTTATAGTGAAGGAAGAGATTTTCCAAATCAAAATGTCCATTCGATGTTGGCACCGTATCTTTCATTTGGACAAATATCAGTAAAGCTAATGTTTCATTACTTAATAAATAAAAGTACTGAAAGACAATCTAGTCTCTTTGAAAAACAAGTTAATAGCTTTATACGTCAATTAATTTGGCGAGAGTTTTCTTATTATTTACTATACCATTATCCATTTACAGTATATAAACCTCTTAATAAGAGCTTTGAACATTTTCCGTGGAATAAGGAAGAGGAGTTATTAAGAGTATGGCAGAAGGGTGAAACTGGTTATCCGTTTATTGATGCGGGAATGCGAGAACTATGGCAAACCGGTTTTATGCATAATCGGGCAAGAATGGCTGTAGCCTCTTTTCTTGTAAAGCATTTGTTAATTCCGTGGCAAGAAGGTGCAAAATGGTTTATGGATACACTACTAGATGCTGATATTGCAAATAATACAATGGGATGGCAATGGGTTGCTGGAAGTGGAGCAGATGCATCACCGTACTTTCGTATTTTTAATCCTATCACACAAGGAGAAAAGTTTGATAAAAATGGAGAGTATATAAGAAGATGGGTACCAGAATTAAGAGATATCCCAAACAAATATATACATAAACCTTGGGAAGCACCTGAGCATATTTTACAAAAATCCAATATAAAACTTGGGAATACATACCCTTATCCGATTGTTGATCATAAGGCAGCACGAGAGAGAGCCCTTTGTGCATATAAAAGTATGAAAGAATTTATATAAAATACACGAGTCAATATGAATTTGATATGTAAAAGTTATAATGTCTATTTGCGTATTAAAGTTGTATTCATTGAAAGAGTATACGAATCATATAGAGTTTCTAAAACCTTCTATTAAAAAGGAGAATGTTTATGAAAAAATCTAGTATTATAGTATTTTTACTAACATATGGTTTGTTTTATGTTTCTAGTGTTTTATTCCCTATTGATCGTACTTGGTATGATGCGTTAGAAAAGCCGTCTTGGACACCTCCTGGTATGACAATCGGAATGATATGGGCTGTATTATTTGGACTTATTGCATTATCAGTAGCAATTATTTACAACAACTATGGATTTAAGCCAAAAACATTTTGGTTTTTATTCCTTTTAAATTATATATTCAATCAAGCGTTCAGCTATTTTCAATTTAGCCAAAAGAATTTGTTTTTAGCAACAATAGATTGTTTACTAGTCGCTATTACTACGTTGCTTCTCATAGCGGTTTCTTCCAATTTATCTAAAGTATCGACATGGTTGCTAATTCCATATTTTTTATGGACTGCATTTGCTACATATTTATCTTGGACAATTTATAGTATAAATTAAAGACGGAACTAAAAACTTGAGCATAATAAAAATGCTTGAGTTTTTATGTGTGTTAATGATAATCCGAAATATGGAATATATACATCTTATGGAGGTCATCTTTGTGAAGAAATGGATAAAAATTACGCTGTACTCTTTACTAGCTATTTTAATTATAGGAAGTATTACTTTTTTGACTTGGTCTCAGTTTACTTATAAACCGACGCAAGAGGCTTTGTCGTTAGTAGATGATAAAAAAGATGAAGATAATATCGTTTTTGGAGCAAAAGATGCGAAAGTAGGGGTTATTTTTTATCAAGGAGCTAAAGTAGAAGCTGAGGCTTATAGTTACTTAGGAGAAGCTCTTGCAAAAGATGGGCACTTTGTAGTAATGCCTCAGTTACCATTAAATTTAGCGATACTTGGAATAAATGAGGTAGACAGTGTAATTGAAAAGTATCCTGAAGTTCAAAAATGGTATGTTGCAGGGCATTCAATGGGAGGAGCTATGATTTCTAAGTATGCCTTTCAACATGAAGACAAGGTAGACGGAATCATTTTCTTAGGTTCGTATCCTGCAGATGACTTCTCTACGAAATCGATTCCGATGTTATCAATTTATGGGGAAGTAGATGCTTTAGCAACTGTAGAAAAAATAGAAAACAATAAAAAGTTCATGTCCAAAAATACAACTATGCACATGATAAAAGGGGGCAATCATGCTCATTTTGGTATGTATGGTGAGCAAAAAGGTGATAATGCGAGTTTAATTACGCCAAAAGCACAACGAGATGAAACAGTAAAAGTAATTGAGCAATGGTTATTGGAACAATGATAACGAATTTAATAAATCTACCGAAAGTATTATCCAAACGGTAGATGGGAGAGAGAATAAAGAGCCAAATCGTATGAATTGGCTCTTTTATTTATTTGCTATCTCCAATTGTCCCCTTATTTTCTCCGGAATGTCCTTTTCAGAAATAACGTCGTAAGAATAGACATACTTTCCTTTTACATGAATTTTTAAGTAAGTTTTTCTTCTAAAATCATTAGGCGTGTTCGTTCCAATTTTATATTCTTTTTCATTGCTTAATTCATCAACACCTTTTAGTGAGTACATAGCTCTTCCTTTATGATGATAATCTGGAACACCATATCCTTTCGCAACGGCATATACATTTTTTTCTTCAGCAATCGGATTAAATTTGTCTAAATCTCCACGTAATATGAAAGGTAGTAAGTATATAGGGAGGCCTATTCCTAGTATAAAAATTACAAAGTTCTTCATGAACGTTTCTCCTTTTGTTAAATTACTTATTTTTAAGTATAGGAAAAAATTCTTATGAATTTAGAAGTGAATTCTTAAGTTTTTCTTAAATAGGTGTTTAAAGGAGGGATAACATTGTATGGTTATTCTTTCGTACAAATCGTATTATTTTTTATTTATATCTTCGTGGCTTTTATGCAAAACACAACATTTCTAGATGAAATTAGATCTCCTTATATATATTAGAAAATGTATTTTGTGAATTAATTATGAATATATTTTATTTTAAAAAACATCCCTTGATAAATATACAGAGTTATTGTAAAGTGATGATAATTAAAATGTATATTGTTTGAAAACGATAAAAGGAAAGAGTAAAAGTAGTTTTTCTTTTAGAGAGTCGGTCGGTGGTGTAAACCGAAGATGGGGAAATAAACCAAATTAGGTTCAAAGATGTTTCGTATGCTGACATTACTTTTATGGCTCTTTATATAAAAATACCAAGTAACCACTCATTCTAAGGATGAGTGGTTACTTGCAGTTTGTTTAAATAGAGAAATATTGCTACCAAGGAAGCAAATTTATATATGCGGTTCTCTTCCTTTTATGGAAGCTAGTATTAAAATTTTGCATAAATGGGAAGTACCAAAGGAATTGATTCATTATGAATCGTTTAGCCCTGTTGCAATTATAGGTGATTAACTAATACCGGATAGGATTATAATCATAATAATGTAAATAAATAGTTTTTTGCGATATTTCAATAGTGAAGTATCGTTTTTCATTGTATAACTAAAGCCCAGCTATGGATTCTGATGTAATGTTGAAAAATGATCCCAAGTAATGATTTGTCTGTTGCAATACTAAGTAACTATGATGAATTTGAATCTAAAAAGTATGCTAATAAAATAGCGGAAATTTTTTAAAAAAAGTAAAAAACAATAGAGCTTAGATTTGCAATGATAAATGTTTTTTCATTAGATAATTACTTTACCGATAATCGAGATGTTTGCGGATACATTTATTTTTTGGATACATAATTATATTTAGAGAATACCCAGTTACAGTATTTGAATTTTTAATAAGAAGGGATGCGAAGGAATGAACTCACAGAGACAAGGCTATGTAGGCTGGTGGCAAGGCGGGCACGGTGGTGGTTGGCCGGGTGGACACGGTGGTTGGCAAGGTGGACATGGTGGTTGGCAAGGCGGACATGGTGGTTGGCAAGGCGGACACGGTGGTTGGCCGGGTGGACACGGTGGTTGGCAAGGCGGACATAGTGGTTGGCAAGGTGGACACGGTGGTTGGCAAGGCGGACACAGTGGTTGGCAAGGCGGACACAGTGGTTGGCAAGGCGGACACGGTGGTTGGCAAGGTGGACACGGTGGCTGGCAAAGTGGGCATGGATATTAAAAAGAGGCTATAAAATCATTTTTTATGCAAAGTTTGTATATTTAGTATCGTTGTATATTTTCATTTGTATAGTAAGTATATAGTGAAAACAGCAAAAAATTTTGTGAAGTAAGAATTCCATCCGAAAAATTAAAGCAGCAGAAATGTCAAAAGAACAAAAGACATCGCTTTTTATTATTCAAGGTGAAAGAGACTATCAAGTTCAATCGGAAATCGAAATCTCTCTATGGAAAGAACAATTAAAAGAACGAGATAACATTGATTATCGACTATATCCAAAGTTAAATCATTTCTTTACAGAAGGGGATGGAGAAATAAGTAAACCGGATGAATATTATAGTCCTGCTAATATTCCTGAGTATGTTATAAATGATATTGCTGCTTGGGTGCAAGGCAGATCGCAATTAAATTAGCAACCATATGTTTTAATAAAGACTTTCTTTCTGTAATTAAACTAGAAACATTATTAGGGTATATGTTTTTTAGCACTCTTTTAAAAAGAGTGTTTTTTTATTTTCCTTTGGTTTAATTAACGAAAAAAATATCTTGTACTCCTTTTGTAACTTTTTTAAATCGAAATTTTCTATAAAACAATAGGCTTGCCTTCCAAATAAAGCGTTATTTGTAACACTGTTATCAAAGCAAAGTGCTCGTGACATTTCCTTGATATTCAAAAACATTAATAACCTATTATGTGAAGTTTTTTGAAAATTTAGGTTTAACATCTTTAAAATAGGTGTATTACATATTACATAACAACTAAATAAGAAAATAAAAAATCTAAGGGAGGAAAAATACGATGCATAAGAATGAAAGAAAACCGGTGGTTTATGAATATCAAAATGAACAGGAAGTAGTTATGAAAGTAAAAGAGCTAGAATTGCAAGGGATTCACCAAGATGACATTTACGTCTTAACACATGAAAAACATATAACAAAAAAGATTGCGGATGATACAAACACAAATACGATTGGAGTAAAAGAACAAGGATTGGGCACAAGTATTATCAACTTTTTCTCCAAAAAAGGGGACGAGCTCCGAAATCAAATGGAGGAAATGGGGTTGTCGAAGGAGGAAGCTAACTTATATGAAGAAAAACTAGATCAAGGGAGAATTTTACTTCTAGTAACAGATGAAACACTAACGGCGAGTGATAGGCAGCCGCAAAACTATCATTCTCTCTAATAGATTGCAATATCTGATAAATAGATAAGTTAATTATTTTAGGTTGTAGCATGGAAGAAAATAAAAGTAGAGAAGGGTGAGAAAAATGAAACATACAATATTTAAATATGCTGTGATTGGGATTACGACCGGAGTCATGGTATCTCTGTTAAAAAAAGAAAATCGGAAAGCTATACAAACAAAAGGAAAAAGCGTAAAAGACAAACTACAAGAAGGAAACATAAAGGAAACATTAGAGAAGGTAACCGAGACAAGTAAACAATTCTCTGTAACTGCAGCTAATGTTGCAAAACAAACATTACCACAACTGCTTACAGCCACACCGGTTGTCATTTCTACTATTAAAGATTTAACAGAAAACGAAAATAACAAAAAGAAAAAAGATGAAAAGGATAATGAAATAAAACAAAATAGTAAGAACCTAGACGGAGAAAAAACGGAAAATGAAAAGAAATATGTGAAAGAAGGGAAAGAAGAGAGTGCTTAGATTTAATTCTAAAAAGAGAAAGTGAGGAAAAAAGTATGAAATCTCTGTATGCAATTGATGTAGGAATTGGTTTTACTAAGCGGGCATATCGACAGGATGTAGATTCTGAGGTGACGATTAAGAGTGAAGCTGCCACACTAGCTCCTGTACCTAATCATGCTGAAAGTGAAGATTTAACAAAGGTAAGTTTTATAGACTTAGACTTTGCATACTACATGGGAAATGAAGCACATCAATCTGACGCTTCATTTCTTCCTCCATTTGACGAAGAAATAGAAAATTATTATGAAAGCGAAGAGTTTAAACAACAAATATTTGGTTGCATTGCAAAGGATTATAAAGAAAATGTCGTGTTACCTTTAGTTGTTACCGGGCTTCCAGTCACTTGTTTTGGTAGTCAGCATGAGCAATTACAACGTGCACTAAAAAAAGAAACTTCCGTACAAATTGATGGGAAATTTATTAATATTACGGTTGAAAATGCTTTGATTCTTCAGCAACCGATCGCTTTACATGCCTATTTCTTAAAAGAGGGAATCATTCAGGAACAAGATCGCATCTTAATTATTGATGGTGGATTTCGTACATTAGAAATGACAGATATGAAACAGAATGTCATTTTAAATCATTATGAGACGGAACTAGGATGTAGCAAGCCTTTGAAAAATATTAAGAATATCCTGCAGAATCATGCGGGTGAAAGTAATCAATTGCATATTAATGACATGCCAAAAATATTAGAAAAAGGATATGGAGATAAAGAAGAAAATTATGAGACAAGTCAGGTGGATATTTTAATTCAAAAAGAGTTGGATACACATTTCCAAGACATCATGCGTGTATTACAAGAACAATTTAAGTTAGACCAGTATGATACTATTATTTGGACAGGAGGAGTAGTAGATCTCCACAAAAAACAAATTGAAAAAATGCAAGGTGAAATTGTTTCTTTCCGTATGGTAGACGCTTCAAAAGAGGCCGCGCTTCATGGATACTATATTATTGGAAGTCAAGTATTTGAGGACATCACCAATCAATCTGCATATAAATCCAAATTATAATGACGACCGAAATGGAGTTCGTTGAATAGACGTGCCAAATTGTGTGGCTTCTTTTCCAAATATAAATAAGAAAAGATAAAAAGTGCTTGTATAGAGGAAATGTTTAAAATTGAGAATAAAAATAACTAATATATAGGGGGTCTTCCTTTTTAAAGAATAAGACCTCCTATGCATTTATTTTGTAATTTAGATGATTTAAAAACTTTTCCTCCAAGATATGGATACCTACATACAAATTTCATATTACGGATATGATTCAATCAAACATAAAACTATTTAGAAAGGAAGAATAATATGGAATGCATAAAAATGACGAAATGGAGTTGGTATCATGTGAAAACTAGTGAGCTTGAAGAAATTTCTTCTATAATCCCCCGTGATGTAACATCTTATTTCCCTCAATTTGTAAAGAAAATAAGTTCTCCTTGTGAAAATGGATTATATGTTTATACGTTATCACCAAGTCAAACTTGTGTATATGGTTCGTTTTTATATGATCAAGATAAAAAGGACGCCAAAATTCAAAAATTTCTTCATTATTTCGTAGCTCATGGGATACTGATAACGGTCCAAGAAAAAGAGGAAGAAGATTTTCAAGAATTAATACATAATTTCCCTATAGGTATAAAAAATTGTAATAGTTCCGCTGAAGGACTATGTGCCATCTTATCGATATTTATATCTCACTATTTACGAAAGGTTGACTATTTTGAAAACAATTTCAGAAATGTGTTATGGGATTTTTATCATCATAATAACATAGCAGTTTTAGAAAGGATTTATCATATTCGTCATGAATTATTTATGAACACACATGTGTTTCGCTTAATACAAGAAGTGTTACAAGGCTTGGAGGAAGCTTGGTTAGAAAAACTAACAAACACCCTTTGTTATAAACAAACGCACGTAAAATTAGAGCGTGGATTACAACTCGTTAAAGAGTACCAAGAAGAATTAGACACGATGATTCATTTACAAGAAGTTGTTTCTTCTCATCGTGGGAATGAAATTATGAAAGCTCTTACTGTATTAACTGCTGTAAGTACGCCTTTGACAGCCTTAGGAGCATTATGGGGTATGAATTTTAAATACATGCCTGAACTTGAATGGAAATATAGCTATTTAATGGCTCTCTTATTTATTATTTTCACAACAGGGGGTATGTATATGTATATGCGATTCAAAGGGTGGACAGGTGATTTATTACGAGTAAAGAAAAAGAAGTCTTTTTTTAAATCTAATTGATCCTGTTTATAAAAAATATGATAGACATATAGTTAATAATATTTATTAATTGGGGTAGTGCCATATCCCTATCAAGTTAAAGTTTTGATGTCCCCACAATGATAAAAATAAACTTGGTTTCCATAAAAAACATAATATTTTCATTTAAAGGCTATGAAGTGAAATGTCATCATCTTCATCACGTTTGACCTTCAAGAAATAAAAAGTTAAACTATTCTTGTACTCGAAGTACTATTATAGTACTGGAGAGATAATAACTTTACTATTTTGGTATGAGGTGAATAAATGATGAAAGATCGGATTGCCAAAACTGCTATTGCGCTTTTTCATGTAAGGGGAATAAAATTCACAATGAGTGATTTAGCTCGTGATCTAGGTGTAAGCAAAAGTACGCTTTACGAGCATTTTCCATCTAAGGACGAGCTTATTGGTTATGTAGTTGAGCAAATAAATGAAGAAGCCCAAATACGTTTTCGGGAAATTATCGATAATTCGAATTTGACCATACCGGAAAAATTAAAAGGGATTCTTTTAATTGTGCCTAAGGATTTTCAGCACAGCTTCGTACGTTTACTGATTGAACTGCGACGTTACCATCCAGAGCAGTGGGCAAAAATAGAACAAGGCATAAATGAAGAATGGGAGGTAATTACTGGGCTAGTTGAGGAGGGCATCAATAGCGGTGTTTTACGTTCAATGGACATTCCAGTGCTAATCCAAACACTCAAAACGTTAATGAAATCAATTTTTGAACAGGGGAGTATAGCCTCTAACCAAATTACTCTACAAGAGTCACTTGCAATGATGGCCGATATCATATTGCATGGAATCACAAGTAAGGATTAAATAGTACTTCTACATAAAAAATGAGTAGGGTCACAATAACCATACAGGTTAACGTAGCCCCGCTCATTTTTTATTTTTATCCCGCTTTAATGGGCAGTAAGATTCCTACCTCAAAATTCAGTGAAAGCAAAGAATTTAGGTGGGAGATCAACTGCCCATAAAAGTCCGATTGGTGAGGGCTGATAATCAGTGGGGGATGAAGAAAACCCCACTGATTAAAGTTTCACTTTATGTCGATTTTACTTAAGGGTAATTATACTTTACAGTCTGGAAGATTTCGGTATAATATAAAATGAGTACCGAAAATAATTTTTTGGTACTTAAGGTACGAATTAAGGTAATCAGAGATGGAAACGAAAAGTTTGTAATTTTAAATTGTTTTTTCAATTTGGCTGGGATGTCCTTGAAGATAAAATACGGGTATAGGAGGAATGTAAATGGATTTTTTTGAGACTGTTATAATCATTGTGAATTTTAGTATTCTAGGCTGGATATTGTTTTTTAGTGAGAAAATAAAACAATGGTCTGTCTTCATTCTAACAGTTGCCTTTTGTGTGGTTGTTGTGCAGCTTATCGTAGAAGGGTATCGCTGGCAGATGATTCCTGCTTATTTGTCCCCATTTATTTTAACAAGCTGCTATCTATTTGCTGAATCAAAAAAGAACGTTAAAAGTTGTGGGGCATTCACAGTCAAGACAGCGCTACTGGTCATTTATTTGACTATTGCGGTCATGCTTCCTTCCCTCATGCCGGTAGTTTTATTTGAAAAAACGAGCGGTCCCTTCAAGGTTGGTACTACACTTTATCATTGGATTGATTATAATCGAGAAGAACCTTATATGAAAGATTTGAACGGCCGGCGCGAGCTGATGGTTCAGGTTTGGTATCCTGCAAAAGAAAAAGGAGAGATGAATCGCGCACCTTATATCCATAACTCGGATGAGATTGCCAAGGGGTTGGAAAAATCATTGTCTATTCCAGCATTCGCGTTTCATCATCTAGGCTTGATGAAGTCGAATGCATTCATGGAAGCTCAATTGTCAGATTCAGAGGAACGTTATCCGGTTCTACTCTTTTCCCATGGTTTAAGCGGTTTTCGCAATCAAAACACGTTTGAGGTGGAGGAGTTGGCCAGCCAAGGTTACATCGTCGTAGGAATTGATCATACCTATGATGCTGCAGCTACCGTCTTTCCAGATGGCAGAACCGCTTTTGTACAGTCGATCAATTTAACTGATTTTGCCGAACGAGATCGCCATATCAAATTATGGAAGGAAGATGTTGTTTTTGTACTTAATCAAATAGAGAAGCTTAACCAAAGCGATAAAGATAATCGCTTTACAGGAAGAATGGATACATCCCGAATTGGAATGTTTGGACATTCTTATGGTGGAGCTACAGCTGCGCAAGTGTTAGTGGAAGACTCCCGTGTCAAAGCAGCCATCAATATGGATGGTACATTATATGGGGAAAATGTTCCGAAATCTAGAGTTGGAAAACCGTTTTTGATTATGAATGCAGAGACTAGTGATGATTCCACGAAAGATTTTTTAGAGGGAAAAGTTCGTAGTGACCATGCACTTGCAGGTGGTGGCATGTCAATGGTTATTCCCCATACCAATCATACGAGTTTCACTGATTTTCATTTGTTCTCTCCTTTGTTACGAAGCTTAGATGAAGATCCAAGATACGTTCACCGTATTATAAACGAATTCAGTCTCGCTTTTTTTGATCGATATGTGAAACAGGTAGACGATAGCTCTGCGCTTGAAAAATTGGACTCCAAATACCCAGAAGTGAAATTTAAAGTGAATTAATGACAATGTCTTTTAATATATTTGCTAACAGTTGGGTATATATTTTAATCATCAAGAAAGATTGCCCTCTGTAGCATACAGAGGGCAATCTTTTTTAAATTAATATAAAGGAGTTTTTTTATGTTTAATAGATTGAAGTATTTTCTTTTATCCGAGAAAGAAATAGTTGAAACTGTGAAGAATTACAAGGAGGAAAAAATACATGTTTTCATAATAAAAGATTTTTTAGGGGAGTTAATCTTAATAAGAACTCTTATATTTTTAATGTTTGTTCCAATATCAACTTTTATTTTTTCAGTTGTAATTTTTGGAGCTGTTTTCTTTTTATCCGGTATTAAGATTACCATTTGGGGCATTGCTATAATGTTATTGGTTCCAATAACATTACTTTTCTATATGAATATAACTAATACATCAATTATTATTACTGATTTAGTGAAGAAATTTTTATTAACCATAAAATATCTAAATCCATTTTACTCAATATTAAATAAACCTTGGTTATTTATTTTTGAATTATTATTTGGTTTTTTATATGTCTTCGTGCTATCTTTGTTTTCTATTTGGATAGTATTACATTCATTAGAAATAGGTTTCTCTGAATTTAGTTCGGAGGACAATCGAAGTTTCCAATTTTCAATTATTATTTTGCATACAGCAATTTATTTGTTTATAAGAGTTCATGGCCAGCCTTGTAAGACAACTAAGCAAAAAATTAAAAAACTGAAAATGAAATTTTATTTATGGTTTTGTTCTATGATTGCAAGTATTGTATATATATTTGAATCACTCTTTAATTATATGAATGGAATTCAAGCAATTTATTTTATATTTGTTTTAATGATTGCTTTAGAAAGAACAGTGACACATTATAAGAAATTTATAGATTTTTTAGAATCTGAAAATTTGTATGAAAAATAATTTTAGAGAGAAAAGTCATTTGAAATATAAAAAGTTATACCTACTAAGTACTGAACGAGTAAAAAAACGCTATTCTTTCTCTAGAATCATAGGAAAGGATAGCGTTTTTTATGTCTATTTTTGTATCTGATGAACTACAACTATTTGCTCAAGAAATTCAATGTTATTTATCCCCGAACATCTTAAGAAATCTTGCCAGAGAGTCTGGTTTCGTGCAACGAACCTGTAAATTCCAAACAAAAAGTTTACTCAATTTATGAGTATGTATGGAAAAAGAAAGAGATTAAATAATGCTTTGTTTAATATTAATTTATACAGAAATACATATTAAACAATATGTAATAATACATTTTATGATAATTTATTAAAATAAAATGTTATATTTTTGGGTGGAATATATAAATGGAGGAAATGTTATGAACAAGAATTTAAAATTTACTCAAATGATGATCGGTATTAGTACGATGGCATTATCATTTGGAAGTATTCAAACACAGGTATCCGCAGAAGAAAAAGCACCCTATAATACGTTACAGATGAAACCGATTGGGACAGAAACTTTAAAAGATGAAATTGCACATGCTACAAAAGCGGATGGAACTTTAACTTTTGAAGAGCGTTTAAAAGTAGGTGATTTTTCACAAAGGCCAACTTCGGTGATGAAACATAATGACAGGCAATTAAAGCAAAGCTATACTCTGGCAGAACTGAATAAAATGCCTGATAGTCAATTCATTGATACGCTATCAAGAGTTTCATGGAATCAAATTACAGACTTATTTCAATTCAATCAAGATACGAAAGCTTTTTATCAAAATAGAGAACGTATGAACGTTATCATTAATGAATTAGGACGACGAGGGAAATCTTTTACGAAAGAGGACTCAATGGGAATTGAAACTTTTGTTGAGATATTACGTTCTGCTTTTTATGTGGGATATTTTAATAATGAAGTAGGTTACTTAAATGAGAGAAGCTTCCATGACAAATGTTTACCAGCATTAAAAGCTATTGCAAAAAATCCAAACTTTACATTAGGTACAGCTGAGCAAGATAGAGTAGTAGTTGCGTATGGAAAATTAATTAGTAATGCTTCTAGTGATGCTGAAACAGTACAGTATGCGGCAAATATTTTAAAACAGTTTAATGATAACCTTTCTATGTATGCTAATGATTATATGAAAGAACAAGCTGTATATGAAATCGTAAAAGGTATTGATTATGATATACAATCTTATTTGCAGGAAACGAATAAAAAGCCTAATGCAACAATGTGGTATGGAAAGATAGATAACTTTATAAATGAGGTTAGTAGAATTGCTCTCATACGGAATTTAACAACTGAGAATAGTTGGCTAATTAATAATGGGATTTATTATGCAGGACGTTTAGGGAAATTTCATAGCAATCCAAACAAAGGATTGGAAGTTATTACACAAGCGATGAATATGTATCCTCGCCTAAGTGGACCTTATTTTATAGCGGTAGAGCAAATCAAAACAAACTACGGTGGAAAAGATTATGATGGAAATACAGTAGATTTACAGAAAATACGTGAAGAAGGGAAGTTACAATACTTACCTAAAACATATACATTTGATGATGGATCTATTGTTTTTAAGACAGGCGATAAAGTAACAGAAGAGAAAATTAAAAGGTTATATTGGGCAGCCAAAGAAGTAAAGGCACAATATCACCGTGTAATTGGAAATGATAAAGCACTAGAACCAGGTAACGCAGATGATGTGCTGACAATTGTAATTTATAATAATCCAGATGATTATCAATTAAATAGACAATTATATGGATATGAAACGAACAACGGCGGTATTTATATTGAAGAGAAGGGTACTTTCTTTACATATGAGCGTACACCAAAACAGAGTATTTATAGTCTAGAAGAGTTATTCCGTCACGAATTCACTCATTATTTACAAGGAAGATACGAGGTTCCTGGTTTATTTGGGAGTGGAGAACTATATCAAAATGAACGCTTAACTTGGTTCCAAGAAGGGAATGCAGAATTCTTTGCAGGATCTACACGTACAAATAATGTTGTTCCACGTAAAAGTATTATAAGTGGCTTATCATCTGATCCGGCAAGCCGTTATACTGCAAAGCAAACTTTGTTCGCAAAATATGGATCATGGGATTTTTATAATTATTCCTTTGCACTACAGTCTTATCTATATAATCACCACTTTGAAACCTTTGATAAGATTCAGGATTTAATCCGTGCAAACGATGTGAAAAATTATGACGCGTATCGTGAAGCATTAAGTAAAGATGCACAGCTGAATACAGAATATCAAACGTATATGCAGCAGTTGATTGATAATCAAGATAAATACAATGTACCACAAGTAACAAATGATTACTTAATACAACATGCACCTAAGCCGTTAGCTGAAGTGAAGAAAGAAATTGTCGATGTAACTAATATAAAAGATGCAAAAATCACAAAACATGAGTCTCAATTTTTTAACACATTTACTGTAGAAGGCAAGTACATAGGTAGTACATCAAAAGGTGAGTCTGAAGACTGGAAAACAATGAGTAAACAAGTCAATCAAACCTTGGAGCAGTTGTCTCAAACAGGATGGAGCGGCTATAAAACAGTTACAGCCTATTTTGTTAACTATCGTGTGAATGCAGCCAATCAATTTGAATATGATATTGTTTTCCATGGTGTTGCAACAGAGGAAAAAGAAAAAACAACGACTATAGTAAATATGAATGGACCATATAGCGGGATAGTAAATGAAGGAATTCAATTCCATAGTGATGGTACAGAAAGTGAAAATGGAAAAATTATTTCTTATCTATGGAACTTTGGAGATGGTACAACAAGTACTGAAGCCAACCCTACCCATGTATATGGGGAAAAAGGAACATATACTGTGGAACTAACTGTGAAAGATAGTAGAGGAAAAGAAAGTAAAGAACAAACAAAAGTTACTGTAAAACAAGATCCGCAAACAGGTGGATCCCTTGAAGAGGAAAAGGTACTCCCATTTAATAAGCTTGTAAAAGGAAATCTGATTGCTCCTGATCAAACAGATGTTTATACGTTTGATGTTACAGTTCCAAAAGAAGTAGATATTTCTGTGGTAAATGAACAAAACATTGGGATGACATGGGTACTTTATCATGAATCAGACATGCAAAATTACGTAGTTTGTGGTGAAGATGAAGGAAATGCTATAAAGGGAAAATTCGTAGCGAAACCAGGGAAATATTATTTGTATGTGTATAAATTTGATGATAACACTGGTGAATATTCATTATTAATAAAATAAATTTATTTTCCATATGTATATAACGGTTGTTTTTTAGGAGGAGTCTGTCACGATAGGCTTCTCCTAATTTTTACTCTAAAATAAGTTAATAAATTAGGTAATTATCTCTAAAAATAAATCATTATAAACCTAAAATATTCAATTAAAAAATAGAAGAGAGGGAGCTTGCGTCTTAATAAAACTAATATTAGGAGTTATGTCACATTTCGATTAAATAAAATATCGTAAAATCCTCAGAATAAATTTTTTTGCATGTTCATTCATTTAGGGTAATTCTCAACTCTTAAGCAGATGTATGTGGGGGACCGATTCATATACATCTGCTTAAATAATTAGATATTTTATTTATTAAGTTAAGCGAAATTTTATTCGTATATGAGGAAGGCGCATTTAATTCTTTTTTCGAATGTTATTCATGTTAATCGTATTCCATCGAATGCGCTTGTTACCAAGTGATGTACATAGGAATCATCCAACTTATCACCGGTTACTAGCAACCGGTGATAAGTTGGTCCGTAAATGAGATCGATGGATAATTCAATATCAAGGTTTTCTTTCAATTCTCCTCTTTGAATTCCCTTCTCTAGAAGTTGCTTTGCTTGCAGTCGACGGGGCTGGAAACATCGAGTGCGATATTCCTCTTCCAGTTTTAAGTCAACGTTTGATTTTCTCTTTGCAACCAGAAGTTCGTAGTCGCTTAAATGGATTATTCATGTCTATTTTCTTTTTGGGTGTTGCTGTTGGATCCTTTTTCGGAGGATGGAGTGTAGCATTGTGGATCGGAATCGCTTTTCTGACCATAGCGCTGCTTTATTTTGCCACAGAGAAATAGTTCTATAATCAAATTTAAACAGACCGGATTCGCTTGAATGCGTATTCATTAATATGTCTGATTTTTATAGATTATTTGCGGTTATTTTGAAGTTTTTACATCACAACCAGATTTTTTGTCTCTATCGCTAAAAGAGGGCAAAACTCACCATATAAAATGTGTCCGAATTCCATTTAGACTATGAAAAAAGAGAGCTTGCGCTAGACAACAAGCCCTCTAAAAAATAACGTAATTGAGATATCTATATATTAACAGTTATTTTCTAACGATTCCATATGTCTTATGTTGAGAAATAAATTATAAGTGGCTTGATAAAGCTAAAATGAATGATTGACATAATATTTTGACGATAATATAATAAATCTCGAATTCAAGGTAATTTGTAAAGGATTGGTAATTGTGAGCGTGATTAACGATGAGAGCTTATCTTTAAAGTTAATTGTTATATTATCAAGGGAATTACAGCCAATCACTAAACTTATTGAAAAGGATCTAAAAATTTATGGACTTAATGCAACTGAATTTGCAGTGCTTGAGCTACTATACAGTAAAGCTGATCAGCCTATAAAAAAATTGGGGACAAAATATTACTTGCAAGTTTTTGTATCACGTATGTAGTGGATAGGTTGGAAAAGAAGAGGTGAAACCATGTCCTAAAGACCGCCGTGTCACGTATGCATCAATTATTTCAGAAAGTATTGAATTGGTGACACTAATTTTTCCGCAGCATAAAGAGGGGATTCGGCAAATATTTGGTAGTTTGGACTATATTGAGAAAAAATGATAAGTAAACAGTTGAAAAAGTTAGGATATTACGCACAGAAAGTGTAAGTTTTTAGATGTTATTTCTGTTTAGTAATATCCTAATTAAATATAAATTAAATAAATAGGAGGGAAAATTAATAAATAGTAGTAAATGTATTGTAGTACAAAATAAAGAAATTATGTAATTGCAATTGATATAGTAGGAAAGATAGTTGTTATGCATAACGTATACATATTGTCCTTTTCATTATAAATCTTTCATAAAGCGGAGAGTGGGAGTGGGTATCAAGAATGGAATTACGTCATTTAGAGTACTTTATTCAAGTTTGTAATAATAATAGTTTTACTAAAGCTGCGGAAGTTCTAGGTATTTCACAGCCGACTTTAAGTCAACAAATCCGTGTGTTAGAAGGTGAACTTGATACACCTTTGTTTCATCGAGTTGGAAGAGGTATCAAAATGACAGAAGCGGGTAAGCTGCTATTTGATAAAGGAAAATTTATCATGCAACAATTTGATGACGTTTATAATGAAATTTTTGAATTAAAGGGTGTAAAAAGAGGTGTAATTACTATAGGAGGTTTATTAGAGGATCTCACTTATTTAACACCTTATATTATGAAGTTTCAACAACATTATCCCAACATCGTTGTAAAAATTATAGAATCCGAAGTTGCTGTAAATCAAATCGTTGATAAAAATATTGATATAGGCATCACGCGTAGTGCTCAAATTCCAGACACATTAACAAGTACCCTTTTGTATAGCGAAGAGCTTGTCCTTGTCATTCCCAAAAACCATCCTTTGAATGAAACATCATTTGTTTCTTTTAGAGAATTAGTAGGGCTCAGTAGAATAATGGTTTCATGTAGTTGTCGTGAAACTATTAAAATATATTGTGAGAGTTTAGGGCTATCTTTATCTGAAGTAAATATAGAAACAAAATCTTCCATTTCTCTATTGAGCCTTGTATGCAATGGACATGGGGTTGCTATAATACCTCTTTCACTAGTTGACTTTGTTAATAATGATACTTTGAGCATAGTTCGTATTATTGATCCAACACCAAGGCAAGATATTAATCTTATTCACTTTGATGATAAATTTTTAAGTTTTGCAGCACGTATCTTTATGCAGAAGTTACATGATCCTGAAAAAGTATTAGTATAATAGAAATAATAATGATTATAGTGTGAGAATTAAAAATGATACATAATCCTTGGGGTAAGAGCTAAATTACAGTCAAAGGGCATTGACTTTATATGTGTGGTGTGATCGATTCAAATGGGAATATCATTGACTTTTACTTAAGGAAAAAAGGGCAGACTTTGCAAGGGGAGAAGGCTGTTAAAAATAAGTCAAGTTAATTAATTAACTCTTCGGTTTTATCACATAGTAATAGATTCCATTAGGGAGATACTGCTATTTCTTTTTACATATCCTTATTGCATAAAGAAAACCACCGGCATTATACCGGTGGTTTTGATTTAGAAAGCAAAGCAAGTACAACCAATACCCCATTTAGTTCCATCTTTTCCTATTACGGTATGAGTGTGTTGATGGAGAGGGTTACTGCAACTATGTAACTTGTTATCATGGGCATCGTGAGAAAGTATAGTGTTGGCTAGGTTAGCACCGCCATAACCATAAACGCCCGTCGGTGACCAGTCAGGTGATGCTGGCGGCAATTCAGGTGATAAATTTTTAAATTCATCATTTCCATACACAACCTGTCCGCCCATAATTGTGAGTAATGATTCAAGGTTCTTGATTTCTTCTTCTGGCACAGTAAAGTAGTCAGCAGACAATACAGCAAGATCAGCAAACTGACCTACTGCAAGGGTTCCTTTTTTACCTTCATCACCAGAGAACCACGCACTTCCTTTTGAATATAATTCCAGGGCTACTTTTCTATCCAGTTTATTTTTTTCATCGTATATCGAAAGTCCACCAATGGTTTTTCCGGCAACCATCCAATAAAGAGCGACCCAAGGGTTATAGCTGGAAACTCTAGTTGCATCACTACCGGCGCCAACAGGTATACCAAGGTCTAACATACGATAAATCGGAGGAGTACGCTTTGCAGCTTCCTTTCCGTATAAATCAACAAAGTATTCACCTTGAAAAGCCATGCGGTCTTGGATGGCAATACCTCCATTTAAAGCCTTAACACGTTCCATGCTACGATCTGAGATTGTTTCTGCATGATCAAACCACCATCGTAGACCATTAAAAGGAATTTCACTGTTAACTTCCTCGAATACATTTAAGAAACGTGTGATTGACTCATCATAAGTTGCATGTAAACGGAAGGGCCAACGGTTTTCCACCAATAGAGAAATTACTTTCTTTAAGTCAGCTTCCATCATCGTAGCTAGTTCAGGCCGTGGCATTTGAAATTTTTCAAAATCGGCTGCTGAGAATACTAACATCTCTCCGGCACCATTCATTTTATACTTATCAGTTCCTTGACCTGGAGAAACAATTTTTGCCCATGAAGCAAAGTCTTCATATTCATGATTTGGATTTTGCGTAAATAGATTATAAGCAATACGCAAAGTTAATTGTTCCTTCTCGGCTAAATGTTCAACAACTTTGTAATCATCAGGATAATTTTGGAATCCACCACCTGCGTCAATAGCACTTGTAATACCTAATCTATTTAATTCGCGCATAAAATGGCGAGTTGAATTAATCTGGTCGTCAAAATTAAGTGCTGGTGCTTTACCCAAACTTGAATAAAGAATAGAAGCGTTAGGATTCGCAATTAAAAGGCCCGTTGGATTACCTCGTTTGTCCCGCTCAATTAAGCAGCCTGGAGGGTCTGGTGTATCTTTTGTATATCCCAGTGCATGCAGCCCAGCACGATTTACAAGTGCTCTATCGTAAAGATGTAGCACAAAGACAGGAGTGTCTTCAGAAACGGCATTAATTTCTTCCAAAGTTGGCAACCGTCTCTCTTTAAATTGAAATTCAGACCAACCTCCAACTACCCTTACCCACTGAGGAGCAGGTGTACGCCTTGCCTGTTCTTTGAGCATTTCTAGAGCAATAAAAAGTGATGGCACGCCTTCCCAACGTAATTCCATATTATAATGCAGACCACCACGAATAACGTGTATATGAGAGTCATTCAGGCCTGGAATAGCTCTCTTTCTTTTAAGGTCTATTTTTTTTGTTTTTTCCGTGGCACTATTAAGAAGCTCATCTCCACCTACTGCAGTGACTAAACCATCAGTTATGGCGATAGCAGATACCTCAGGCTGAGAAGGGTCAAGGGTAGTAATTTTTCCGTTATATAAGATCATATCCGGTAAATTCATGTTCACACCTCGTCTACTTTCTATTATTTTGTAACCATGGATGAAATAATTTACCGAAAATCGGCATGACTACCCATGATAGCAAGGACACTATACATACTGAAACAAAAAAGGCCGACATAATAGGATTCATATGTTTTATAATAGGTCCTATCACTTTAGGAACTAACATGCTAAGAGGCCATACACCCAAAAGGATAACGATAGACATTTTCCATTTTGGCGGTGGAACTGGCGTTTTCGGAGTAACAAACCAATAAGCCAAACTACTTTCAGTTTTGTAACTCGGATTAGTAACTTGAAATTGTTCTGCCGTTTTTAACAAATCCCGGCGAATGTCTGATTCTTGCCAAGCACGTAGATGCTCATACGTATCAAAGCGAAAAATAACAGTATACTCTCTCGATTCGTTATTTGGGACTATTAGATTTACACCTAAATGCCCTGGGAATTTAGTAGTGGCAGCTTCGATTTCATGTCTCCATGTTTCAAACTGTTTTTCTTTACCTTGTTGAATTTCCCATGTAACAATCGTTGTTACTGGATCAGCAGCATCCATCGTGTTCCCTGTATAAGTCTCTTCGACAGCTACTCCTTCTTGTTTCATATTTTCCTGCTTGGAAGCGCGCCGTGCACCATAGTATATGCGTATTCTACTCCTTGACCATAAGCGCCAGTGTGCTCCTTTACAATTTCCATTACAGCATCATAAGTGTCTTTGTGTGCCCAGTCACGTTGGTATTCAAGTAAAACTTGAATTGCTGTCACTGGAATTGCACCAGCTTGTTCTACACGACGCATAGCAGCGTTATGTGCTGTCAGACTAGTACCACCTGAAGCATCATCAACTGCATACACTTCATAGCCAGCTTTCATTGCTTCAAGCACAGGGAATGCAAGGCAAACTTCAGTCCAAAGTGCTGCAAATATTAATTTCTTTCTACCTGTTGCTTTAACTGCTTCAACAAATTTTGGATCTTCCCAAGAGTTCATTGAACTGCGTTCTATAATTTCATGGTTTGGGAATATATCAAGAATTTGTGGCCAAAAATAACCAGAAAAGCTGCGTGTCTCAACTGTAGTAAGAATAGTAGGTACGTTAAAAGTTTTTGCTGATTTAGCAAGTAGCATAACGTTATTAATCAATGTTTGTCTATCAATACTTGCAACTCCAAAAGTCATTTGAGGTTGAAAATCAATCAAAATTAATGCACTGTTCTCCGGATTTAACAATTCTAAATTACTCATAATAAAACGCTCCTTTTTTAATTGTTTATTGAAAGTGATGTATATTCTGTCAATTGGAGATCTGCTATACTTTTTAATTAAAATTTAGTGCTGATTTAATCAGCACTAAATTCATACTATCTACTTTAAAAAAGGTGATTTAAAGCTATTTCCTTGAGATACATTTATCCCGCATTAACGGGCAGTAAGACCCCCACCTCAAAATTCAGCGGAAGCAAAGAAGTTAGGTGGGGGATCAACTGCCTGTAAAAGCCCGATTGGTTCAACTAATAATCAGTGGGGGATGAACAAAACCCCTACTGATTAAAGTTTCACTTTATGCATTTTGTTTACTAAGATCTCGCTGAGCTCCCCTATAGCTTCCAATTATATTTTGATAGCCTGGAAGATTGCTAGCAAGCAAATTGCCAAAACCTTCGACATCGTTGCGCCAATCGCGTTGTAATTCGCAAGCTACGCTAAACCAGTTCATAAGTTGCACACCACTATGTGCCATACGAGTATTGGCAGCATCTGCAACTTGTTTACTGAAAGTTCCTGAAGCATCCGTAACAGCAAATACTTCATATCCAGCTTTTATAGCGGAAAGTGCCGGGAAAGCAACACAAACGTCCGTAACTACGCCTGCGATGATAAGTTGTTTTTTTCCAGTTTCTTCGATTGCTTTTACAAAATCATCATTATCCCATGCGTTAATTTGTCCAGGTCGAGCTATTTTTGGTGCATGAGGAAAGAGATCAACCAATTCTTGCATTAAAGGTCCATTAGGCCCGTTTTCGAAACTTGTTGTTAAAATAACTGGTAAATCAAAAAACTTAGCAGTATGAGCAAGAGCTAAAACATTGTTCTTGAATTCATCAACACCATAGTCACGTACTAGTCCGGACATAAGACCAGTTTGATGATCTACTAAAAGCACAACAGCATCATCTTTGTTAATACGAGAATAGAGATCAGTCATTATGTATTCCTCCTAAAAATTAAGTAATCGAAGAAATTTTGAACAGTGGAGTATTATCCTGAATTTCTTCGTTTGTTACGATTAGTTTGTAACTAAACTGACAGTTACTATGAGTTATAGCAGCATTCACGGAACATGAAGCGCTATACAAATTTATAGTATTTGAAAACTGATTCGTTAATCAATTCTAAATTATCTATAGTTTGTATAGGTGGTAACTATAGTTATTTTCACTATAAAATGAATTGGTTTTACCTATACATTCTATAGATAGAACGATATTGATAGTCACCTACTTTTGTTAATACAATTGAATAGGAGAAATGTTCAGCAAATACTTCGTGATGAAAAAAGTATGAGATGGGGAAGCGTTCCATAAACAGAAAATGAATTCATCGGAACAATAGAGTTTCATACTTAGCGTTCACAATATAAATGTGCATAAATAGGTTATGAGATTCATCCGGATTATTGAAGAAAAGGATATATATTAAAGGAGGTAGGAAAATGGCAAAAATTACTGTAGGAACCGAAAATCAAGCACCAATTGAGATATATTATGAGGATCATGGCATAGGAAAACCAGTTGTACTCATTCATGGTTGGCCGTTAAGTGGTCAATCTTGGGAATATCAAGTTCCCGCTCTTGTTGAGGCTGGATACAGAGTTATAACATATGATCGTCGAGGTTTTGGAAAATCATCTCAGCCGTGGGAAGGGTATGAATATGATACCTTTACTTCTGATTTACATCAATTATTAGAACATTTAGAGCTTCAAAATGTCACACTTGTTGGTTTTTCTATGGGTGGAGGCGAAGTAGCCCGGTATATTAGTACGTATGGAACAGATCGTATTGAAAAGGCTGTTTTTGCTGGAGCAGTACCTCCATATTTATACAAATCAGAGGATCATCCTGAAGGGGCATTAGATGATGCAACAATTGAAGCGTTCAAAAGTGGTGTGATTAATGACCGCCTTGCATTTCTTGATGAATTTACTAAGGGATTTTTCGCAGCTGGTAATCGAACAGATTTAGTTAGTGAGCCATTCCGTTTATATAATTGGGATATTGCAGCCAGTGCATCACCTAAAGGAACACTTGATTGTATTACCGCCTTTAGTAAGACAGATTTTAGAAAAGACTTGGAGAAGTTTAATATACCTACTCTTATTATTCACGGTGATTCTGATGCAACTGTACCATTTGAATATAGTGGGAAATTAACACATGAAGCAATTCCTAATTCTAAAGTAACGTTAATAAAGGGTGGTCCACATGGGCTAAATGCAACGCATGCCAAAGAATTTAATGAAGCACTCCTATTATTTTTAAATGACTGATTACAACTATATAATTGTTAATTGATAAATTATAAACAAGTAAAAAATAAAGCTTTATAAAAGATGCTCTTGGATAAATCCAGGAGCATCTTTTTAAATGGTGATATTGAGATGTTAGGTTGATAAATCTCCATTAATTTTGGATTGAATACTCTTCTTAACAGCTAAAATATATTGATTAGAGTTTTTTAGATTTCTTAGAAGTATTGTTATATTACTATCAAGATAATATTTTGAATAATTCTCAAAACAAAGAAATATACATTTTTTGAGGAAGAAATATCTTGTCAGAAAACAATGAAATCTTATTAATTTTTATAATTGGTAGAATTTTTGTGGAAATAATTCTCTTAATATATTAAAATAACATCGTATTATGTCAGATTTTAATTAGGGGAGAGAAATTTTATGTTGAAAAAAATCATTCCAGTTGCTTTAGCATTAAGTACAGTTACTTTTACTAGTGTATTTGCTATGCCTTCAGCCCAAGCAAGTACAGAATCAAACCGCTACATAGATGTACAAATGCTCGGTATTAACGATTTTCATGGGCAACTAGACACTGTAAAAAAAATTAACAATAAAGATGCAGGGGGAATTGAGTACTTAGGGGCTTATTTACGTGATCGTGAAAAACAAAATCCGAATACATTAAAGGTACATGCTGGAGATGTTGTTGGAGCAAGTACTCCTGTTTCAGCATTATTACAAGACGAACCTACGATTGAATTTCTAAATGATTTGAAATTCGATGTTGGAACGATAGGGAATCATGAATTTGATGAAGGTGTTGAAGAAATGAACCGCCTTATTTATGGTGGATACCATGAGAAAACAGGGAATTTTAAAGGAGCAAAATTCCCATATGTTGCTGCAAATTTCTATAATAAATCCACCGGTCGTTTATTTTTACCACCATTCACTATAAAAAAGGTACAAGGAGTTCCTGTTGGATTTATCGGAGTCGTAACAACGGATGTTCCTAACCTTGTTATGCCTACTATGCTAAAGAATGTAGAAATTACAGATGAAGTTGAAGCTATTAACAAATCCGTAAAGCAATTAAAAAAACTAGGCGTTAAATCTATCGTTGTTCTTGCACATAACGGAGGTATAACAGATGGGAACGGCGTAACAAATGGTGATATCGTCCGATTAGCAAATGAGACTGATCCAGAAGTCGATGTTATTTTTGGTGGCCATAGCCACACTTATGTAAATGGAACTGTTAATAATAAACTTGTCGTACAAGCAAATTCATATGGTATGGCTTTTGCTGATGTTGATGTAAAGATTGATCGTAAAACACAAGATATTGTTGAGAAAAAAGCAGAAATTGTTACAACTTATCATGAAGGCATAGAGCCTGATAAAAAAATAAAGAAGAAGATGGAGAAATATCAAGCAAAAATCGCACCTCTTGTTAATGAAGTTGTAGGTAAGTCTATTGCGCCACTAGATCGCAAACTCAATACGGCTGGTGAATCTACTCTTGGAAATTTAGTTGCTGATGCCCAGCGTACAACAATGCAATCCCAAATTGCACTTATGAATCCTGGTGGTATTCGTAATGACTTAGATGCTGGTGATATTACATGGGGAGAGATATATGGTATTCAACCATTCGGAAATCAATTAATAAAAGTAAATTTAACAGGTCAAGACATTCGTGATATTTTAAATCAACAATGGCAAAAAGACATAACAAGAATGCTTCAAATTTCAGGGATCCAATACACTTGGGATGCGAACAAGCCCAATGGAGAAAAAGTAACAAGTATTCGCTTAACAAATGGAGAAGAAATCATTCCTTCTAAAACTTACAGCGTCGTTGCTAACGCATTTTTAGCTTCAGGTGGAGATGGATTTGTATCTTTTAAAAACGGTAAAGATGCTGAAACAGGACCAACTGATTTTGAAGCATTAGTAGATTATATAAAAAAATCAAAAGAACCAATTCAGTCTGTTATTGATGGAAGAATTCAAAAAATAAATTAGGTTTTTGTTAATCTTAAAAACAAATAGATTACCTGTGCACTATACTTTTTCGTGTGCAGGTAATCTATTTTTTTGCGTTTTCGGGCACAGACGCTACTTCAATCCTATCAATATAGAAACAATTTCGAATGTAAGGAATTTGTAAGGAAAAAGAGATTTTCAATTATATGTACATTTATTTAATAAAGTAGCGTATCTCATTGAAGATAGTTTGTTAAAACGCTCATTGTTACAAGTTACTTACATGATTAAATATAAACCAGTATTAAACAAAGAAGTACAAAAAGAATTCCCAGAGTTGTATACTCAATACATTAAGCAGACAAATAAAAAATCTATGTTGTTAGAAATTGATGAAGCTAAAGAAAAAGGGGAGGGAAAGGGTTCCCATAAAAATACTAGAAGAAATTAGGTTACTTATGCATAAATAGCATAAGTAGGCACATGTTATTTATAAATATATTGGAAGTGCAATTATCAATATTTAAAGATACGAAAGTAATACAAATGAAATTCTTATTTCTACTACTACAAGTACTATTGAGCAAATGAAGTATGAAATTGCTTTTGAACTAGGAGTAACACTGTGACTTGATACATCATCATCTACAAATGGTTCGGATCGATGGAGAGATTACAAAACGCTTAGTTCGAATGGTTGAAAAACAGTTAACAGGTCAATACAGATTACACTAAGAAAATAATCCGTATATATACGGATTATTTTTCCTTTAATTTACAAAAAAATAAAATTTGAAATCGAAAAAACTCCTCAGATTCCTTTGTAATAAACTTTTTTAGTCATGTTAATGGAATAGGTATCGAAAGGTGTTAAATTAGATGTGGAAGATATATGAGCCCTTAAAAGGGTTTTGGTGTTATTCGCAATTTTAATTCCATAATTACTTAAGCCGATATAATAAAATGTTCTATGTCTAAATCGATATAAAATAATAATCATTAAGTGATATTTCTTTTTTATAGAATAAGTAAAAACTGATATTGTAGTAATTACTGTTTTGAGGTCAATTTACTGTGCACCTTAATTATTGAAGTTTTTTTGTTGATTAACAACTATTGTATTTGGAAATTAATAATAAGTTTATCCCGCTATTTGCCGGGCAGTAAGACCTCCACCTCAAAATTCAGCCGAAGCCAAAGAAGTTAGGTGGGCGGGCTGCCCGTAAAAGCCCGATTGGTGAGAGCTAATAATCAGTGGGGGATGAACAAAACCCCCACTGATTAAAGTTTCACTTTATGTGATGCGGTAATAAAACTATCTAGTTTGCTATTCTTAGTATTTGTAAAGTCTATATATTTTTCCTCTTTTGTGGAAAGTAAAACTATTGTTACGACCAGTAATATAGTGTCATGTTTTTGAATATTCCATTCGTTTTTTATTTTTAGTTGATGAAAAGACCTTTCTCTCAATTAAATATTTAATTGAGTACTTGAATTTCCTCCACCTTGTACTTTTCAAAGCATAGTGCTTCAAAAATAGCCGTATCGCTTTCATCTGTTTCCAATTTCACAACTTCTTTATTATCTTTTTCTAAAATTTGGAGCAAAATAGTTTTTCAGTTTCACATTTAAATTAGCAGTATTTATTTTTTGAATTCAATTTGTATAAATGATTGAATTGGAACTTTGACTGTTGTTTCTTGCGGTGGTACAGTATCTCCTGTTACTTTCGCTTTATTTTAAATCTTTTTCCAGCTTGGTCCTCGCATTGACTACCACTGTATTTTGAAGTACTTCACTGTTTTCTCAAGTTCAATAATTATATTTTGTAGAATTAAGAAAAGAACTTAGTGTATTTCCTTTACGTATCTACTCTGATATTTAGATGCTAACTACAATTAAATAATATATGATTTTTATAAAAAAGATATAGTAATATTTTGTTGTGAATTGTACTAATTTGATATTTTATAGTATTATTTGTCGTGAATTATATATAACAAAATATATTTTATGGATCTATAAAGGAGAATGTAATGAATACTTCTATCGATATACAACACTTGTGTGATCTTGCACATAAAGCATTTAATGCCCCTGTACATATTTTATCTGCAGACAGAAAAATTTTATATCATTCTACATCTGATAATGTTTGTAGTCCTTTTTATTCTTCAAAAGAAGAACATCTTAGTGATATTTATCAAGAAAACGATCCCTGTAACTTGCCACTTTTTCGAAGCAACAACTATCTTGAAAATTTTGTTCTAATTCATATAGAAAATCATGATGATATTAAAGGGACTATTATAATCGGTCCTACTATACATTCAAAAGATTCAGATGATATGATCATAAAATTTCAGAAAGAATTTAAATCAAATGATAACATTCAAGAAAGACTTGCCTATTATCAGTGTTTATCGGAGATTAAAAAAACTACATTAATTGATATGGGAATTTTATTACATTACATGATTTTCAATGAAAAGTTAGATGTAGATATTGTCTTGGAAAAAAATAAAGTACTAGAGGAAACTCCTAATAAAAATGTGAAACCTGATTTATATATTTTAAAACGTCGACAAAACAAACCTAAAACGCACAATATGGCATTAGTAAATGATTTCTTTTCGACTATCAAAGAAGGAAATAAAAAAAAGTTAATACAGTATATGTATGCGGTTTCGCAAGAAGATGTTGAACTTATGCTAGTAGAGGATCCGCTCAGGAATCAAAAAAACCTTGGAATTATTGCGATTACCTTAGCCACTCGATATGCAATAGAAGGAAATCTGCCACCAGATATTGCTTTTGCCCATAGTATTTTATATATACAAACCCTAGAACAATTAGATAATGTAGAATCTGTAAAGCGATTATCAGGGGACGCTTTACGTACCTTTGCAGATCGTGTGAAAGAATACAATGCAAAAAAGTATTCTTACGCGGTTACTACATGTATAAAACATATTAATAAAAATGTTTACGATGGAATATCTCTGAATGAACTTGCTAATCATTTAGAAATTACGCCTACTTATCTGTCTAAACTATTTAAAAAAGAAATGGGAATTACTTTAAGTGAATATATTCAAAGGGAACGAGTGGAAGAAGCAAAGAAATTATTAACACTCACTACTTATTCGTTATCAGATATCTGTGCTTGGCTTAACTTTAATGACCAAAGTTATTTTATAAGAGTTTTCAAAAAAATCACTAGCATGACTCCTAGGCAGTACCGTGAAAAATATACAATAATATAAGTTTGTTATCTACTGTCTCCAATGTAAAGACTTAAACATGGGTGTAAGTATCCCAAAAGATGAAAATACTGAACTTATTACGCTAGAAAGAGTTTGTGATTTGTCTAGAAAAAGAACTTGTATTCAAATAGACGTATGAGATTAACCAGATATTATCTTGTTAGCGGAACAGTTTCAATTTTTAGGAGTTAGAAAAATAATGGAGAAACAAAGTATATCTATTTTTTTAATAACAATCATGTGCTGAATTTATCCCGCTATTTGCCGGGCAGTAAGACCTCCATCTAAAAATTCAGCGAAAGCAAAGAAGTTAGGTGGGGGGGGCGGGCTGCCCGTAAAAGCCCGATTGGTGTGGGCTAATAATCAGTGGGGATGAACAAAACCCCCACTGATTAAAGTTGCACTTTATCGGTATAGTTCTAAATCAGATAAACTAGTCTGACGTCAGCTCAAACAAATAGCTCTTGAAGACTTTATAAACACATATGTGAGCAAAAGCTCAATGGAAATCTTTGTACCATATTGTTAATTTGAAAAAATACATTAACCGTTATTTTGCTAAAGGAAATAAAAAGACAGAAGGCTGCAAAGTGTTCCATGGAAGCTTTGCAGCTTTTTTGTAATTTAAAACCTATGTTTATAACGATGACAAGTTTATAGACTAATATCTTCATACTAGATATTTGTTAATAATGATATTAGAATGTTATGTAAAAAAATCAATAATATAACATATATTACTAAATATATCTACATGTTATGCAATTATGCATAACTAAATAAAGGTAAAAAAGTATAAAAAGACCTATTATATTATTCTATAAGTATTTTTTCTAAAATAAAATTTCTTGGTTGAGCTAAAATAGTTATTTTTAACCGTATACACATTAATTTGTAATCATTCCAATTACAGAAATGAAATTTACGAATAACTATATTTATATAATTTTTTTCGGGACATATTTTTATTTAACAGTGAATTATCGAGCTTAATCGACAAAATTTTTCTATTTACGCATTAAAAATTTAATGTTTTAATGAACAACATAACTGGTATGACCAGACAGAAAGGAGAAGGTTACGCTAATAGGAATTATAGTGAAGTTATAAGTAACATTATGTCTTTGATAATTTTCTAAATAGTCAATTTATTTATAAGAGGTCAAGAATCAAATTGGTAATAAACGTGTTCTAAGTTTCTGCATAACAAAAGTGAAGTTATTCCGCAATAAAAGTATAAGCAATGTACAGTATAATTTCATCTTTTGTTGTCTAGTAAGGAGTTTGCTGACAAAACTAAGAGGGATATTATCAAATTGAAATTAAACAATGTTATGACAGGATTAACTGTAAGCATTGGTTTATTGATCCTCACGATTCTGTAAGTTAAACCGCAACTTTAGGAAAGAATTAATAATTTACTACTCATAAGGTGCCTGATTCAAATATAGTTAATAAATTTTTGTTATTTATATTTTAAAAAATAGAGTATCGAAATGAGAGATAAATAAAATCCTTATATCCTATTAGAAGTAAAAAACAACGATATTAACGTATCTGAAAGATTTCTCCTTCTTATCCAGTTTACAAAGAGAGCGGTCGTACAAGTTATATGAATTAAGTTATAAAAACAATGGTAAAGGAGTGTACGGAATGAAAACTAAAATAATGACAGGATTTTTAATAACATCCATTGTAACTGGAGCAACTATTCCTATCAATACTCTCGCAACACCAATCGTTCAAGCAGAAACTCAACAAGAAAACATGGATATTTCTTCATCATTACGAAAATTAGGTGCGCATTCTAAATTAGTCCAAACGTATATTGATCAATCTTTAATGAGTCCTAATGTACAGCTAGAGGAAGTCCCAGCTTTAAATACCAATCAATTCCTAATCAAACAAGATATGAAGGAATGGTCATCGGAACTCTATCCACAGTTAATTCTATTAAATTCAAAAAGTAAAGGATTTGTAACAAAATTTAATAGTTATTACCCGACATTAAAATCGTTTGTAGACAATAAAGAAGATAGAGAAGGGTTTTCGGATAGACTTGAAGTACTTCAAGAAATGGCTATGACGAATCAAGAAAATGCGCAACGACAAATCAATGAATTAACAGATCTTAAATTACAGCTTGATAAAAAATTAAAAGATTTTGATACTAATGTGGCAACTGCGCAAGGCATACTAAGTACAGATGGAACAGGAAAAATAGATCAGTTAAAAAATGAAATATTAAATACCAAAAAAGCAATTCAAAATGATTTACAGCAAATTGCATTAATACCAGGGGCTTTAAATGAACAGGGATTTGCTATATTCAAAGAAGTTTATAGTCTTTCAAAAGAAATTATTGAACCGGCTGCTCAAGCAGGGGTGGCAGCGTATAACAAAGGAAAAGAAATTAACAACTCTATTTTAGAAGCGGAGAAAAAAGCGGCGCAAGAAGCGACAGAACAAGGTAAAACTGCTCTAGAGATTGAAGCAGCAAAAAAAGCAGCTCGTGAAGCAATTGAGAAAAGCAAACAAGGTGAAATAGCAGCCGCAGCCGCAGCAAAAACACAAGAGTATGACCTGATGAAGGTCATTGATACCGAAAAGATTAAGAAAACATTTGGCGTTTTTGCTGAAGTAAATAAATTAACAGCAGAACAGCGAGCATATTTAGATGATTTAGAGAAACAAAATCAAAAAATATATGATTTAACAACGAAATTATCAATAGCTGATTTACAAAAATCAATGCTTCTTCTTACACAAAATGATTTGCATACGTTTGCAAATCAAGTAGATGTAGAACTTGATCTACTAAAGCGCTATAAAGAAGATTTAAATCTAATAAAAAATAGCATTACAAAATTATCTACTAATGTTGATACAACTAACGAGCAGTCTCAAAAAGATACATTAAGACAATTAAAAAATGTAATTAGTTACCTTGAAGAACAAGTATATAAATTTTAATATTGCGTTTTTGGGGAATTCATAAAGATTATAAGCATTTAGCGAAAGAAGGAGAATAGTCATGAAAAAAATTCCATTCAAAGTACTAACTTTAGCTACATTAGCAACTGTTATAACTGCTACTACCGGTAACACTATTCATGCATTTGCACAAGAAACGACCGCTCAAGAACAAAAAGTAGGCAATTATGCATTAGGCCCCGAAGGACTGAAGAAAGGTGCGAAACGTTCCACTATAACTGAGTAGTCTCATGAAATGTGGGGATATATTTGTAGAATATATCTAACTATTTACTCGAATTATTAGGTGAAAGTCCTAATCAT
>NZ_JBPWAP010000026.1:0-79246 GCF_051776705.1 Bacillus cereus group sp. BceL291
ACAATCACAAAAGAATTAAAACAAAACTAAAAGGATTGTCCCCTGTGCAATACAGAGTTCAATCCTTAGTAGCTGCTTAATATATTTGTCTAATTTTTTGGGTTCAGTTCATTTTTTAAGTTAGTCTTTTCACCTTAATTAGAGTTAAGTTCTACTTTCTCTAACCCTTCAGCCAATTGTTTCTTATCTAGTCCTTCTCCTATTACTACTAAGTTTGTCGGGAAACCGAAGTCTTGTTCTAATAAAGTTGGTACTCCGAACGAATATTGGAATAGGTGAGGGTATTTATCTCCACGGAATTTCACAAAACCTTTCACTCGATAAATACTATCTGGTAAATTCGAAAGCCATTCATATAATTTGTCTTGATCAATCGGTTTCGTAAATTGATATGTCATCGTTTGTATATGTAAATGCTGTTTGACATGTAGTGTCTCATGTTCCTCATCATTTGGAAATTCTGCTTCTTCTATATCTTTTAAAGATATATTACAATACTTTGTCTCATACATTTTCGCATGATCATTTATTGCCTTTACTTCTTCAAATACTGTGTTCTTATCTTCATCTGTTAGTAAATCTGCTTTATTAACAAGAATGTGACTACCAAATTTAAGTTGCTCATGCAATAGCTGTTGTACATTTGCACTTAATATACTTCGGTTTAACCACCTTACTGCATCTAAAACGACTACAATTGATTTCACTTCCAGAAAAGGAGCTAAAATTGGCGAGACACACGCGTCTAACACTTCAATTGGATGCGCAACACCTGTCGTTTCTATATAAATTACATCTGGTCTTTCTTGTTGGTATAACGAATGTAATTGTATTTCAAGCTCTTCTTTTAATGTACAACAAATACATCCTTTAAGAAGTTCTCTTAAAACATTCTCTTTTCCAATAATATCTGTATCTACCGAGTATTCACCAATTTCATTCATTAATACTGCAACTTTTCTATTCTTCTTTTTCTCTGCTAACAATAAATTTTGTAATAATGTTGATTTTCCACTACCTAAAAAACCACCTAATATATGAATCTCCACTTTATTCATTCAACCGACCATCCATTTCTTTACTTCAAATGTATTCAAAGCGTAATAATTACGATTTATATTTATCATTTTATTAAAAGAATGACCATTTGTAAATATAAGAGATTCACTGTTCATTTACTTCATATGCAACTCTAACTCCAGACTCAATTGCCCCTTGCATCCATCCATGTGTTAATGTCGTATGCTCTCCTGCAAAGTGTACTTTTCCAGATGGTGGTGTAATATACGGAAATAACTCAAGCTCTTGGCCTGGTTCGAAAGCTGTAAATGCACCGCAAGAATACGGATTTTTACTCCAGCTAAAAGATGTTCCAGTGACAAACTCACTATAGACGATGTCACCGTATATTTCCGCTAAATTTTTTAATGCGTAACGAATACGATCTCTTTGCGGGAGACTATCCCATGTTAACGCCTCATCTGCCCACGTATAACTTGCTATAACGATAGCTGGTCCTGGAGTATGAATGCCATAACTCGGATAGTATGTAAAACGTATCGGTAAATCAGTAATAGATTTACCTCCACACTGTCCCGCTTTCTCCCAAAATCTACTTTTAAACTCTATTGCAATTTTAGTTGCAGCAATATAATTTAATTCACGAATTGCTCTTTTTTTAAAATAAGAGAATAAATAGTATGGCTGAACTTCTACAAACCTTAACGCTGAAAATGGAATTGTAATAATAGCAAAATCACTTGTTATTGTAAATTGCTCTAACGTTTGTTCATGATTTCCTTGTAACATTACTTTATTATCTTCTTGTATAATTTTATCAACCTTATACTGCATTAAAATATGTTCCCTTAATTGTGGTAAGAATGCATTCGATAACTTATCCATTCCACCAGTTATTTCATAATATTTCGTTGTTGAAGTAAAGAAAATCATTTCACGTAATACTTCAATTAAGGACATTCCCATATAAGCTTCCATATCAAGAAGTACCCCAATCATATCTATTGCACCATCTGAATAATACTCCATTAAAAATGAACCAAGCGAATACGTTTTATACTTTTTTTCAACGATAAGCCAGTTTTTATCAGGATCCTTCTTAATATAATTTAGTATTGGTTCTAATACCTCAATCATTAGCTCTTCTGCCGTTTTTCCTCTTTCTTTATCCAAAACCGGATATTCAAGTACACTTGGATCATTTTCAAACACATTCAATCTCGTTTGAATGTTATTCGTATAAATGATATCTGCAAAAGTTTTATTTATAAAAAGGTTTAAAGGTAGTTTAAATTTATGAATATACGCTAAGGTTAACTTATGGGTGTCAGGGATTCTCATCGGTCCCGAATTAAAATATAAACCCACACTAAATGGTTCCCGAATCGTATACACTCTGCCACCTATTCTGTTATTTGCTTCTATAATCGTTACTTCGTGCCCAGCCTCTTTTAATAAAGAACCTGCAACTAATCCAGAAATCCCTGCACCTGCAATCGTAATCCGTTTTGGGTTATTCTTTTTAACAAGCCCTGCATGAATAATATGAAGCATTTCTTCCATTGTTAATGGGTTCCCCATACCATTTCCCCTTTTACAAAGGATTTTACTGAATTATATTCGGTTCACTGAATTCCTATGTTTTGTTCGCAGATTTGCACGGATACATTTTCAAATACTTGAATATCTTTTATAAAATGTAATAAACTAGATATGACTCTATAGAAGTAAGACGTATTATCTTACATAACAAAACCAATGAAATTGCGAGGAATTTTGAAATGAAAAAAGGTATTAACCGTGTTGTATTAGTAGGAACAGGAGCAGTTGGATGTAGTTATGCTTACTGCATGATTAACCAAGCCGTAGCTGAAGAATTTGTTTTAGTCGATGTAAATGAGGCAAAAGCTGAAGGAGAAGCAATGGATTTAAGTCATGCTGTTCCATTCGCACCAGCTCCAACTAGAGTATGGAAAGGCAGCTACGAAGATTGTAAAGATGCTGACCTTGTAGTTATTACAGCTGGATTACCACAAAAGCCAGGCGAAACACGTTTAGATTTAGTTGAGAAAAACGCCAAAATCTTTAAACAAATCGTTCGCAGTATTATGGATAGCGGATTTGATGGCATCTTCTTAATCGCAACAAACCCTGTAGATATTTTAACTTATGTAACTTGGAAAGAATCTGGTTTACCGAAAGAACGTGTAATCGGTTCTGGTACAACGCTTGATTCTGCTCGTTTCCGCTATATGTTAGGTGAGTACTTCGATATTGGTCCACACAACATTCACGCTTATATTATCGGAGAACACGGCGATACTGAACTTCCAGTTTGGAGCCATGTTTCCGTTGGTATCCAAAAACTACAAACACTGCTTGAAAAAGACAACACGTATAATCAAGAAGATTTAGACAAAATTTTCATAAACGTCCGTGATGCAGCTTACCATATTATTGAGCGTAAAGGCGCAACTTATTATGGTATCGGCATGTCACTTCTACGTGTTACAAAAGCAATTTTAAACGACGAAAATAGTGTATTAACTGTATCAGCTTACTTAGAAGGGCAATATGGTCAAAAAGATGTTTATATAGGGGTACCTGCTGTTTTAAATCGCGGCGGTGTTCGTGAAATTTTAGAAGTTGAATTAAGTGAAGATGAAGAATTAAAATTCGATCACTCTGTTCAAGTATTGAAAGAAACAATGGCTCCGGTTCTTTAATGAAAATAAAAAGCAATCCAATTTATTTTGGATTGCTTTTTATTTTCATTATCTCCTATGACTTTTTGTGATTTTCTATCATTTCTTATTTTTTAGTCGCATCCTCATTATTTATATCAAGTACATCTAATAAAAAGATAAAGATTGGTATCCCGATAATAAGCCCCCATATTCCGAGGAAATGCTCTGAGAAGATAAGAATCATAAATGTGTAGAATATTGGTAAATTTGTTTTTGCAGACATAAACTTCGGATTTAAAAAATAACTTTCAAGAGCATGGATTACTGTTATGAATACGAGTATGTATACTACGTACATAACTCCGCCTACGTTGTAAGCAATGATACAAAGTGGAAACAAAGAAATAATCACACCTGCAACAGGAATCAAGCCTAGTAAGAAAATCATAACAGCTAATACAAGTAGCTGTGGAAATCCTAAAACGATTAATGCAATAACAGTAAGAATACAATTTACAACGGCAATTAAAAACTGAGCTTCAATTACTTTTCCGAACGATCTTGCAAATCTTTCACCAAAATATGCAATTTCCTCATAAAAGATTTTTAACTTACTATCTTTAAACTTAGATGTAAATGTAATAATACGCTCTTTTTCTAATAAGAAAAATAAGCTTAAAATTAGAGATAATAATATTTGTAAACTTACCTTCCCTATATTTGCTATTGATTGATATATGACATCTACACCTTGTTCTATATATTTTGATACTTCCATCCCATTAATTGTCGAAAGTGCATATTTAACGATTTCATTATCAGGTGGATTTTGAAAAAATAGTTTAAACTGATAAATTAATTGTGAAATTTGTATCGTCAGCACAGGTAAATATTTATATAACGTTGTGCCTATAAAGGAAACTAGTATTATATATAAACATGCAATAACAATTTTCCGGTTTACTTTCAATTTTCTTGAAATAAAACGTTGAAATCGATCCATTAAAAACGTCAGTATAAACGTAATTAATATTAAATTAATCATACTTTTTAATGCGTATAATACAAGCGCTACTATTATTAAAACGAGAAACCGTTGAAACCCTCTACTTCGAAAAAAACTCTTTACTTCATTCATTAAGAATTAACCTCCCCCTTCAATGGATGGAAATTGAATATATTACATTTTATGAACTCCTATAGACAATCTTTCTTACTAATTGAGAAGAATCCTTTTTTTCTTTTCATATTGTTAGATTCGTTTAACTGGAATCCACCAACATATTTCGGTGGATTCCAGTTATTTTTCATATAATCTTTTATAAACTAGGTAATTTTCTATTTTTAGACTGCTGTTCATACGCATATCCAATATTGAAAAGCTCTTTTTCACCAAACTGTTTCCCTACAAACACTACACCGATTGGTTCTCCATTTTTATCATATCCAGCAGGAACCGCTAATTCCGGATAACCAGCTACAGCTGATAGAAGAACTTCATCGTTATTAATCATAACTAGAGCATCCAAACCTTTTTCTACTAAATACCTATCTAGCTCTTTTCTTGCATTTTCTTGACTCGTTTGCACTACGTTTTCAAACTCTTCTTTCGTTATAACAGATTTTTCAGACCCTTCAATTAATGTTTGTCCGTATTTTATTCGTCTTTTACTATCCTTTTTATTAAACGCTATAATCTCTTCTAACGATTTTACCGGTACATTCTTTTGCTGTGAAAGATAGTCGTTTACATTATGCTTGAACTCATATTCTAATGTTTGCAAATTATCTACACCCTCAGCACTTAACTGGATATTATCAGTTAATATCGCACCTGCATCTTGAAGGTCTTTTCTAATTTTTTCTGCTACTGCTTTTCTATTTTCATCTTGTTGGTCTACAGAAAAAAGAAGCCCTATCTTTTTCCCTTTTAATCCATCTATCGATAAATCCTTTGTATAATCAATTCTTTCTTTATCTTTCATTTTTTCTGTCATAACATCTTTTTCGTCATAACCTATCATTGCATTAAATAACGTTGCTGCATCTTTTACCGTTCTTGCCATAGGTCCTGCTGTATCAAGAGTTTCAACTAACGGAATAATTCCTGTTCTACTTACCATACCTAAAGATGGACGTAACCCAACTACTGATTGCTGCGCCGCTGGTGCAACAATCGATCCCGTCGTTTCTGTTCCAATTGCAAGCGGTGCAAAATCTGCTGCAACTACTGTAGCAGATCCTGAACTTGATCCTGAAGTATCGAATGTAATCGGACCGTACGGGTTTAAATTTTGTCCTTTCTTCCCGCTATACCCACTTGGCATTGTAAAAGATAAATAGTTCGCCCACTCAGACATATTCGCTTTTCCTAAAACAAATGCTCCTTCTTCTTTCAACTGCTTCACAATTGTTGCGTCTTGATCTGCAATCCAATCTTTTAATACATAAGTTCCTGCACTAGTCGGCATCACTTTTTCCGTCTGTACATTATCTTTTACAACGACAGGAATACCATATAAATTCGAATTTTTGTTTCTACCCCGCTCTTGATCTAACTTTCTTGCTTCTTCCATCGCATTAGGATTTATCTCTGTAACAGAATTTAATGTTATTCCATTTTGATCATGTTCTTGTATTCTAAAGAGATAAATACTCGTTAATTCTTCATATGACAACTTTCCATCATCAATCATTTTTTGAAGCTCATCTACAGTCGCATTTACGACTTCTTTTTCTTTTATCTTTACATTTTCTATATTGATTCCTTTAAGCTGATTATGTATCGGTTGTAGCACTCTTTCTTTATCATATACAATACGCTCAGGTTCCTTTGGAAAATAATTTTTATACACGTAATATCCACCAGCACACGCTAATAAGACAATGCCTCCAGTGATAGACAGCGTTACCTTTACCCATTTCTTCATGTTGCTTCCTCCACTCTATAAGATGCTTAGCTATACAAAAAAGAGAGTTACCTTTTACTTAACTCTCTCCAATCAAAATGCTAAATGAAAAAATGAAAGATTTCAATCTAATTACTTCTTTTTTTGCATTTGCTTTGCTAACATTTCTTTCGCTTGATTATACGTTAACCCTGAATTTTTATTTAAACGCTTTACTTCCTCAACATCAGTACCTACCACTGTATATTTTTTCTCATCATTCATTTTTCTAATTCCCTTCTCACCGTATTATTTCTTATATTTCTTCCCTAAATACGCATAAATTAACACCACTACAAAAAAGGAAGCTGTTTTTAAGCACAGCTTCCTTCTCGTTACATATTGTATTTCTTAATAAAATTTCACTACATCTTCAGTAGGTAAGAACGTTCTTTCTGCTGGTTGTTCGTTTGGTTCACCAAATGGCATTTGACCTACTAAGCTCCACTCTGCCGGAATGTTCCAAGTTTCTTTCACTTCAGCATCTACGATTGGGTTGTAATGTTGTAATGACGCTCCAATTCCTTCAGAAGATAATAGCATCCACACAGTATGTTGTAACATCGCATTTCCTTGATGAGACCAGAATGGGAACTGATCTTTATATAATGGGGCATTTTCTTGCATTTTTTCTACAGTTGCTTGATCTTCAAAGAATAGAACTGTTCCTACACCTGCATGGAAGCCTTTTAGTCTTTCTACAGTCGCTTCAAAGTTTTCTGCTGGTACGCGGGCTCTTAGTGTTTCTTTAACGATATCCCAAAACTTTTCATGCTCTCCATCCATTAATACAACCATACGACCACTTTGCATATTGAAAGATGTTGGTGCGTGTAAAGCTGTTTTTAACACTTCTTCAATTCTTTCTTTCGTAATTGCATCGTTTTTTGCTACTTTACGAATTGAACGGCGGTTCACGATTGCTTCTTTTAAGTTTGTTGTAGTTGCTGACATTTTAATTCCTCCAAATGTTTGTTTTATAATTTATTTTGTTATTTCATAACAAGCGAATTAGCAATATCCATCGGTATTACATTGCATACCTTCAAATGAATTTGTTTTATCCTTTTCAATTTCTTTATCAATGACCCTTTCTAGTGTTTCTTTACTAGCAAGCCCTTGAATGACTTCATCTCCAATCATGACAGTTGGAACAGCCATAATATTCGCTTCATCATATGCGTGTTGAATTGCTTCTTGATGCTTTTCTTTATATTTACGAGTTACTAAAGCATCTTTAAATTCCGCCTCAGGAAGTCCTACTTCTACCGCTAATTTTGTTAACACATCAATATCTTCAATGTTTTGCTCTTCTTGGAAAAATGCTGTGAATACGCGGTGATGATACTCATTACCTAGTCCACGTTCTTTCGCAAATTGACATCCTTCGAAAGCTAAATGTGTATATGGATGCGGTGAAACACGTGGCAAGCGCATATCAATTCCTAACTTCTTCGCTGTCGGAAGAATGAAAGCATCCCATGAACCTAATTTTTCTGGTTCATTCCATGGATCTATTTTTGAATATGGACTTGGACGTAATTCAAATGGCATCCATTCAATCTCTACATCTTTCTCTTTCGCTACCTCATCTAATGGACCTTTTGCTAAAAAACAAAACGGACATATAAAATCTGAGTATACTTTCATTTTTACAGTCATAACTTTTACACCTTACCTTTATTGTTGTAATCAAATTGGTTACATTAATGACAAAAAAATATAAATATGATTTAAGCATTCATTTTTTCTTGCAAAGTTTCAAACAACTGCCCCATTGTAATATTTCTCAAAACTTCTTCCATCACGGATTGTGCTTGAATTAAAATAATTTCTAACACCGCTTGAATATTCGCACCAATTGGACAATCTGGATTCGGTTTCTCGTGAATATGAAATAGCTTGTCTTCTTCGACTACGTTCACTGCATGATACACATCTAACAATGTGATTTCATATAAATCCTTTAGTAATCCCGCGCCACCGGGTCCACGATTTACGTAAACAAAGCCAGCTTGTTTCAAGTACGACATGATTTTACGAATGACTACTGGATTTGTATTAACACTCTCAGCCATATAGTCTGAAGTACAAAGTGAAGATGGATTGTTTTTCAAAATAGATAAAATATGAACAGCTATGGAAAAGCGGCTACTAATTTTCATCGTAATCACCACCTCGATGTAATCATTATAGTTACAACTAAAAATAAGTCAATCCTTTTCATAGATTTTTTATAAGTAAATTAAAAAGTGTCCCATTATGATATATGAGACACCTCTTTTTATTCTGCAAATAGCGATTGAAATTCTTCAATAAATAGCTGCACAGCGATTGAAGAATCCTTTAATGAAGGAACAGCTAAAGCAATTTCTCTCCATACTTGTGGTTCCAATTCTCTCGTTTGCACATTTTTTGGTAAATTCGTTAAAGATAATTCAGCTAATATTGCAATGCCCAATCCTTCTTGAATCATATTTAAAGCTGTAGTAACTGTCGAAATTACATATTCAGCCCGAAGTGGTACGTTTGCTTGTTTAAACATATCAATAATGGGTGGTTCGTATCCACCCTTACATAATATGATCGGTTCATTCTCTAAATCACAAATTGTAAGAGCGTCCTTCTTACAGAGAGGATGATCCTCTCTTAAGATAGCAACCATTTTCCCCTTCGTTAATGGAACAATCTCCATATCTTTATTAGGCAAAATAACAATCCCTATATCAATAACCCTCGATACTAACCAATCTTCAACTTCTTTAATCGTCCCTTCACAAAGAACTACTTCTAAGTTCGGATACTTTTCCTTAAAAAGGTTTATCATTTTGGGTAAGAAATGTGCAGAAGCGCTCGGAAAACTCCCAATTCGAATCGTCCCAACTTCGTGTCCTTTCTCCATCGCAACTTCTTGTTCAATCTTCGCTACACCGTTCAAAATCTCTCTAATATGTACAAGAATCCTATTTCCTACATCCGTAACGAGTAGCCCTTTTCGTTTATCACGTATAAGAATCGTAACTCCTAACTCTGACTCAATACTTGAAATCGCATGACTAACAGCTGGCTGCGTCATATTTAACACCCTGGCAGCCTTCGTAAAACTACCTAAATCAACAGTTTTTATTAATACTTGCAGTTGTGTAATGGTCATAACTAATCACTTATACTCCTCATAAAAAAGATTCATTTTATTTATTACAGTCGATATCATATCATAGTGAAATGAATAACAACAAGGAGGTCTTTCAGTGACACAGCTTTCTCGAACTAAGACGGCCATCATCCTTACCTTTCTCGTTTTCATGTGGGGAATCAATTGGCCTTTATCAAAGTTTGCCCTGCATTATACACCACCTGTTTTATTTGCAGGCGTTCGAACTTTAATTGGAGGATTCATTTTACTTCTGTTCGCATTACCGAAATACAAAGAGTTACATTTAAAAGAAACGTGGCATTTATACGTTATTTCTTCCTTACTTAACATCATTATATTTTACGGATTACAAACTGTCGGCCTTCAATATATGCCTGCTGGGTTATTTTCCGCCATTGTATTTCTACAACCAGTTTTACTCGGTATTTTCTCGTGGATATGGCTTGAAGAATCAATGTACGGCTTGAAAATTTTCGGGCTTGTTCTCGGATTTATTGGTGTAGGCGTTATTAGCTCAAGCAGTTTAACAGGACATATTTCTGTTATTGGAATCCTTCTCGCGTTAGGATGCGCTATTGGCTGGGCACTTGGCACAGTATTCATTAAGAAGACTGGTCACCGTGTTAATGCCATTTGGATGGTAACACTTCAGCTTATTATTGGTGGTCTTTGCTTAATTGGATTTGGTTCAGAGTTTGAAAGCTGGTCTAGTATCGCTTGGAGTATGCCATTTGTTAGCGTACTTCTCTTTATTTCATTCTTTGTTATTGCAATGGGGTGGCTTGCATACTTCACACTTGTTGGAGCTGGTGAAGCAAGTAAAGTTGGGGCTTATACATTCCTCATTCCACTAATAGCTATTATTGTAAGTTCAATTTTCTTACATGAGGCTATTACCATTAGCTTATTCATCGGACTATTATTTATTGTTGTGAGTATTTGTTTTGTAAATATAAAACCGAAAACACTTGCTGTAAGGCAGCAAGTTGAATTGGAATAAACGTAAGAAAGAGCCTACTGTTTGTAGGCTCTTTCTTACGTCTTACTTTTTACGACGTACTACAAAAACACACGCACTTACCGACGATACTATGGCAAAAATAGATAAGACAATTGCTATCAATTGCATATTACTAGTACCTTCATTTTTTTCTACACTAGACACTTCACCATGTTCTCCTGTTAATGACGTACCTTTTGCAATTGTAGTAAGTGAATGCGGTTTTTCAGCTTTTTCATCGCCTGTCCATTCAACAATTTCTTCATCTTTATATTGTTGATATACGTCCCAAGCTATTTTTTGCTCTTTATCCGGATTTTTAGCGACGAAAGTAAATCGCTGGAACTGACCGGGTAAAATCCCTTCTCCTGTTGCTTCCCATACTACAGTTTTAACTTTTCCAGCTGTATCTTTTTGCTCCTCAACTTTCCATCCTGGCACTGGTTCATACTGCTGGAACTCTACTCCAGACGGTATTTTCAGTGTAACTTTTGTTGTTGCTACATTTTTTTCAACTGGTACTTTTATCGTATATGTCTCCCAAGAACCAACGTCAGAAGTTGCTGGTTTTACAGTGACGTGCGCACTAACAGGTAACGAAAACATTCCCATTGCAATAATTGTTGCGATCATTGTTGTTCCTAATTTTTTTATACGTTTCATTTTCTATTAGCTCCTTTTCATACATAGCTTCTTTTTATCTGCCACCGACAATAAATTTAAAATTTGTATCGAAACTATCAAGAGATTTTGTTAATCCATGAACATGTATATTCCAGTTTCCTGTCATATTAATATACATACCTTCTGCTTCATATTCTCCTGGTGAAACTACTGAAACTTTAAATGAACCTTTTCCCATGTTCATATCTAATGATTGAGTCGTCAATATCATTTGTTCCATATCAGTAACAGGCTGTCCCTTTTCGTCCTTTAGTGTAATATGGAATTTATTTTGTCCTACCTTATTCGGACTTACATTTAGCGTAAGTTCATATCCATTATCTAATTGCTTACTCTCTGTAAATGGTCCAGTAGGAGGCATCGGTGGTGTTTGTACGTTTGTCATAAAAGCTACGATTACGAAAATGATAATTCCAATGACAAACTCTACTTTCACCGTAGCTCCTAATCCTTGCTGCGCTCGCATTCTCCCTTTCACATAATGAATAATTCCCAATATCCCCATGAAAATAAATAATAGTATCTTTGTTAATAAAGCCAATCCATACTTCGTATCAAATAACGAGTGGATTGTTGGAATAAAAAATGTACTGTTAAAAAGGCCTGTTATTAAAATCACGATGACAGCACCTGTTGCCCACGGTGAAAAACGCTTAATCATATCCCAATACATATGCCACTTGTTATCCTCTTTACGTAAAAGAAGAATAATAGATGATAAACCACCAACCCATAATGAAGCTGCTAATAAATGTAGAAAATCCATAACGACAGCAATGTTTTTAAACTTTAAACCGTATGCGTGACTATTAAAGGCCTTCATAACAAGTAGCCCTATAAACAATAGTATTGGAATACTCCATACTTTAAACGACGAAAACTTCTCATGCTTCACCGCAAAATACGTAACAATTATAAGCGTACTAATGAGAACCATTTGAGTAATCCATACATAACCAAAAACAGAAAGCTGTAATGTTTCTTTTAATAGTAAAGGATTGAATGCTTCTAGCCATGAAACATCAGCATTTATTTTCGCTTGCAATGGTAGGTTGAATAACAAGCTAATAAATATCCCAAATAAGGAGATCCATATTATGTTCTTACTCCTTGATCGAACCGAGGTTGCATTCCCTTTATACATAATAAGATTAAAGAAGAGAACTCCTAAAAATAGCGAGAAACTCGCATATAAAATTCCACGTTCCATAATCATATCGATTTGCGGGACATACCCCATCTCTTCCACTTGTACATCGTCTGTTCCCGCTTCTGCTAATCCAATATGGAATGGAATAACCCCTTGAATTGGATGTCCATCAGCTGAAATAGCTTTCCACTGAATAGAGTAGAGACCATTTTTGAGATTTTCTTTTAATCCGGCTTCTAATAGTTTTTTATTTTTTTTATCAATATGAGCATCTTTTAAATCGACTCTTTTACCTGATGTATCTCTCACGTACAATGTATTAAAACGTGAAACTTGTATGTCCTCATCGAATTCAATTTTCACAACAGATGGTGCTCTCTTCAACGTTTCATTTTCCATAGGGTTTGATTTCACAACGTACGCATGAGCAGATGCACTTTTCGGTATCAATATGATAAGCACACATGCAAGTAATAACCATGTCCCTAATCTTCTCATTACTTTCACACTCATTTCACTTCTTTCTTCCTCATCGCTCTATTTTCATTACTTTAACTTCCGAAGTTTGATTCTCGGGCGAAATATTAACCTGATTAAATATAAACTTCTATAAAGTATAACTCTTATTTCTCTTCCACCTCTAAACTTCTAATATAATAGTAACTATCACGATAGATACAACTTACATTTTTAAAGTCGATTGTTATTATATCATAAAATATATTTATGTAAGTTATCAAAGAAGAAAAGTTATCGTGAATCATTTGTGAAGAAAATGTGAAATGCATAAATAAAAAGGTGTTACGTAATAACGTAACACCTTTTTAAAAATATCCTTCTTCTATTTCTCTTCCGGATAATCACAATACTCGATAATCGTTCCTTCTGTATCCGCTGGGTTAAGATATATTAATCTTCTACCGTGCTTATTAATCCGAAGTGTATGCTCTAACGTTCGAATTCCTTGTTCTTTCAATTCCTCTAAAGCCACATCTAAATCATCTACTCGATACGCAACGTGATGAACACCTTTACCTTTTTGTTTAATAAAACGGGCAATTGGAGATGTCGTATTATTTGTCGGTGCAAGTAATTCAATTCTATCTCCATCCACTTCAAGAATGGCTACTTCGCTTTCCACACCAGGAGCTTCACTTACGTAACGATCTATTAAAGTTCCTAGTAACACATTTTCATAAAAACGTATCGTACTATCTATATCTCGAACTGCGATTCCGATATGATCAATTGTTTTTTTCATTTTATTTCCCCTACTACTTTATTTTTTCTCATTATTAATAGTAACAAAAAAAGCTATAGAAACAAGTCTATAACTTTTTTTATTTAACCTATTTTCTTATCCGCTCTAGTTGCTGGTTGAACTTGGTTTTTCACTTTTAAAATGCTAATGCCATATCCGATAAATCCACCGATAATCGCTGGGAAGATCCAGCCTAATCCTACTTCCTGCATCGGAAGGAATTTAGTGAACACTTGGCTTACTACTTCAATGTTAACTCCAGCTGCACTTAATCCATCAAATAAGCTGATGATAAATGTTACGATTAAGCTTACTTGATAAACTTCAGCTCTTCCTTTAAATAATGAATGGAAGAATGTTAAGAAAATCAATACGATTGCTAGTGGATAAATTGCTGTTAATACTGGAACAGAAACTGCGATCAATTGTGTTAATCCTACGTTTGCAACAATTGCACTAAATACACATAGCGTAATTGCAATTGCTTTGTAAGGAACATTTGGGAATAACTTATGGAAGAATGAAGAACATGCTGATACAAGTCCCACACTAGTTGTTAAACAAGCTACTGTAATCATTAATCCTAATAATACTCCGCCATATGATCCGAAATAGTAGTTAGAAACTTTCGCTAATACTTCTCCGCCGTTCTCTAAATGTCCAAGCTTTGCAACACTTGAAGCACCCATATAAGAAAGTGCTGTATAGATAATTGCTAAAATAGATGCTGCAATAATTGTCGCTTTTGCACAAACGACCATAATTTGTGTTTTCGTTTTCGCACCTTTTTCTTTAATAGCATTGATAATGATAATCCCGAATACAAATGATGCTAGCGTATCCATCGTTAAGTATCCTTCTTGGAATCCTTTAAAGAATGCATGTGATGTATAAGCTTCCACTGGTGCTTGCATATCTCCAATCGGATGTATAAAAGCAACGATTACTAAAATACCGATGAAAGTCAACTTAATTGGCGTTAAGATTTTTCCAACAATATCGACAATTTTCGCGGGATTTAGCGAAAAAAAACAAGTGATACTAAAGAATATAATTGTGAAAAGAATTAAAGGTGTAGAACCTACTCCTTCTGGCATAAACGGCTTAAGACCAATTTCATAAGAAACATTTCCTGTTCTTGGTATTGCAAATAACGGACCAATCGCTAAGTATAAAACTGTTGTAAACACAATCCCAAACACTGGGTGAGCACGACTAGCTAACGACTGCAAATCATCTTTACCTGAAAAACCAAATGCTAGCACACCTAGTAATGGTAATCCAACACCAGTTACTAAAAATCCAGCGTTAGCAATCCATACATTCTCTCCAGCTGATTGACCAAGCATCGCTGGAAAAATTAAATTTCCCGCTCCAAAAAATAGTGCAAATAACATTAATCCAATAACTACTATGAACGAAAACGGTACTTTATTCGCCATAATATAACCCCCATTCAAGTTTCCTTATCTCATTTTCCAATTTTAACTAATTGAATTTTCTGAATATTTAATTTAAGCATCAACTATTCTTGAATTCATTATAGTTTGCTATATAATATTTTGCAATACTATTTTCGAACTTTTCTTTTATTTTATAAATATACATTTTTTAACATGAAAAATAGACTAAAAAACCAACACGGTCATCCATGTTGGTTTTTCCATTTACTATCATAAATTAAAATTTCGCTGCTACTTTTTTAACGTTTTCTAGACCTTCTTCAACAATTTGTTGTGAACGATCTGGATATTGATTGTGTCCTTCAATTACAACTGTCTCTGGATTTGTAATTCCCCAGAATCCAAGTACAGTTGTTACGTAATTAACTGCCATTTCCATAGGAGCCATTTGTTCTGAAGAGTAATCTGAACCACGAGCACCTAACACAACTACTTTTTTACCACCAACTAAACCTTCTGGGCCATTTGCTGTATATTTAAACGTTTTTCCAGCTTGAGATAAGTATGAAATATATGTGATTAATGGTGCTGGTACTGTAAAGTTCCATAATGGGAATGCAAATACAACCTTATCAGCTTCTAAAAACTGATTTAAATATTGATCTACTGTAGCAACTGCCTTCTCCTCTTCAGCTGTTAACTCCATACCTTGGCTACGTTTATATCCACCTGAAATCGCGATATTTCCGTAATAAGGAAGATCTAATGCAAATAAATCTAATTCCGTAATTTCTGTATTTGGATTTGCTTCTTTATAAGTACTTACAAATGTTTCATACATTTTTGAACTAACTGCTTGCTCCGCTGGACGATCGTTTGCTTTTACAAATAATACTTTTGACATTTTTTTATTCCCCTCTACATTCTTATTTTCTTCTTTTTTACCAAATAATGAGCTAAATAGTCCCATTTTCTTCACCTAATCTTTCTTTTCATATTCATTATTCATCATCATAAAAATTCTTATTCTAAGAAAAAGTTCCAATAGATACCTTAAGTTACGCCATTGCAACTTTTTGTTATTTAATTACCTTATGTAAGTGATTGTAATATAGTAACTTACTTTAGTCAAGTAACTTTTAATAAAAAATAAAATCTCGGCTTAAAAATATTAAGCGAGATACAATTGAACACCAAATACATCTTTATTACTTGTATAATAAACTTAGAGAGGAAAATTCATATATAGAAAGGATTTATTCATGAGCACTATAGAAAAGATTCAAACTTTTATTATTCTTTTTGCTGTTACATGCGGCATCGTACTCGGACAATTTAATATGATACATACGTATTCAGACAAATTTATTGTCCCCTTCTTATTTTTCATGCTATATGGATTATTCCTCAGCATCCCATTAAAAGAAATAAAAAAAGGATTTCGCAATTTAAAATTTGCTGGAACAAGTCTTACTATTAACTTCTTATGGACACCTTTACTCGCTTGGGGGTTAGGGGCACTATTTCTTTCCGATCATCCAGCACTTTGGGTTGGATTTATAATGTTAATGGTTACTCCATGTACAGATTGGTACTTAATCTTTACTGAAATAGCGAAAGGTAATGTAGCACTTTCTACTGCAATTTTACCTGTAAATTTAATTTTGCAAGTACTGCTCCTTCCCATTTATTTATTTTTATTTGCTGGTGTCATGAAAACTGTAGCGGTTTCTGTTTTAGTAGAAAGTATTGTTATCGTAATCGTCTTACCATTTATACTTGCACACGCTACAAAATTCATTATGAATAAAATGAAAAAAGCTGAATCTCTCGAGAATAAACTCATTCCGTTTTTTAGCTCTGCTCAAATTGTATTTTTAAGTTTAGCAATAGTAGCGATGTTTGCATCACAAGGTAAATATTTACTACAAAATATGAATGTTGTTTTATTATTACTCGTTCCTGTTCTATTGTTCTTCATCATCAATTTTTTACTAGGACAATTTATCGGGCGCATGATGCATTTATCTTACAAAGATACAGTAAGTCTAAGCTTAACAACGTTAGCAAGAAACTCACCTGTTGCACTCGCTATCGCTGTAACCGCTTTTCCAGACGAACCTCTTATCGCACTTGCACTCGTTATTGGACCATTGATTGAGTTACCGGTACTAGCTTGTGTGTCACAAGTTTTGTTGCTTATTAAGAAAAAACGGCAATACGCATAATAAAAAACGTCCCATTTTGGGACGTTTTTTATTATGGAAAAATTACATACAACACTTATTTCTTATTTATCATTACAAATGAAATTACCGAAACTACAAACATAATAATACCCATTATAAATCGATGGGCTCTAAAAATGTTATAGAGAATTAACTTTTCGTTACATTAACAGATCCTTTCTAATTAAAAATGATAGGAAACGTAAATATAACGAAAGCTGCCCAAAGTCCGTAGATTGGCAAATACTTCGTAATGGCATCTTGAATAGCTGTCGGTCCTGATTTGTTTTGCAAGAAACGCATATAGGAAAACATAATCCAAATTAGATTTGCCCAGATCAGTATGTTTACACCTAAAACAGCTAGTCTATTAGGTGTAGTCCCGTAAGATGAAAGTCTAAATACGATGGCTGACAATGCAACAGTGTCAATAATAAGTGCCAGAAAAATTAAAGAAAAATTTATATAATCTGAAATGTTCTTTTTCTCGTCCGAGTCACTTTCAACGATAGAAAATATAGTAACAGCCAATACACCAAGGAGTATTCCGTTGAAAGCCATTAGGAAATTGCGATCCAAGAACGGATTTTTCCCGACCCAAATTACCGTTATAAGATAGATAAGCAACGTGATCAGGACGAGAGGACTAAAAATTTTAGATATGTATGGTGTAATATTTTTAGCAAGCTTAAGATTCATTGATACTAAGTATGCAGCCACAATAGCGAGAGCCGCTGCTCCAAATAAAACAACATTACTAAAGTAGAATTCTCCTATATCTAAGTCAACAAAGCTAAATAAACGCATGGTGAATATTGCTAGTATCATTCCGCTCACTGCCATGCTCCCGTAGAGAAGACAATATTCTAAATTAAATTTAATATAGGCTAATCTTGTACTGCCTTTTGAATATTCATTTCCTGTAAATGCAAGCCCTACTAAGACCCATAAAAATATAGGAAGATGTAAATAAGCAAGTATGGTACTGTCTTTATAATTTATTGGCAATGTATTAAGATACACCCCGGAAACTAGGAATAACGCTATAAGGGAATAAATAATACTTTTTTTCGGCTTATTATTGTAAACAAAATAAGCAGCAATAAAGGGAATTACACCAAAAGCCAAGTTTATTGGAGCAATTGCTTCCTGCTCAACAAAGTGGAAAATGATCCTGGTGCTTATGCCGGCCAAAATAGCTAAAAGGCCCATGAATAAGAAACCTTTTTGAAACAAAGATGTTTTTTCTTTATTTACTTTCTCCTTGAAATGCAACCTTTCATACCAAGCACCTAGAATTTGAGAATCAGGGTTTTGGTCCCATGCTTGTGAGAATGCTTTTTTAAAAGCTTTCGGATCTTTTCTATACATCTTCTCCAACTCATGGGGGTTATCCATATGTTTAACAATCAAATTGTTAATATTCATAGTTATACCTCCTCTAATTTTAAAAATAAGGTTGTTACCTTTTAACAAAAGCACCTCACTCATTTATTATGATTTTGATTTTAATACAAAATTTATCGTTTTACAATAAAAAATTATTATTTAAAGGATTTTTTTTATCGTTAAATTTTATATAAAAGAAAAAACAAAAGAGCATGACAGTTTTATGTCATGCTCTTTTAACAAATTAATTCTCAAATACAAAATTAATCTTATTATCTTTCCACTCTAATTTCGCATCAAACGTTTTCTCGCCCTTTTTAAAGCCTTTAATTAAATCAGTCTTTTCACCTTTTAAGAGCTTTGTCATATTCTTTTGCGAAATTGTTTTACTTAATATCTTCTTTGAAATGGTGAAATCACATTGCGTTGTATTATAGTTAGAACAACCGTAAAACGTTGACTTATCAATTACATCGCCATCACATTTTTTACAGCTACCAACCTTTTTACCCGTTGTAAATTTCGATCCTTTTCGTTCAATCGATTCAACATGTAGTCCCGTGAAATCCCACTTCTCAGACATTTCCACTGCGTCTTCAATAATTTTAGCTGATAGCTTTTTCGTCTGTTCCATAAATGTAGCTGGTGAAGCTGTACCTTCACCAATTTCCGCAAGACGTTGTTCCCATTTCGCAGTCATTTCCGGTGAAGCTAGTATTTTGTCACCAATTGCGGTAATTAATACTTTTCCTTTATCAGTCGCATACACTTGGTTTTTCTTTACATCTATATATTTACGGTCTTTCAGCATCGTAATAATACCCGCGCGGGTCGCTTCCGTACCTAAACCTTCTGTTTTCTTCAATACCTTCTCTAGCTCTTCATTCTCTAAATACTTACCAGCTGTTTTCATTAACGTAATAAGTTGTCCTTCTGTATAGCGCTTCGGTGGCTGTGTTTTTCCTTCTTTCACTTTCACCTTTACAACTTTTCCTTCTTCGCCTTCAGCTACAATTGGAAGAATGGTTTCGTCATCTTTATCGTCTTGGAAAATAACTTTACGCCAACCTTCTTGAATTTGCTGTTTTCCTTTTGAAATGAATTCAGCGCGTTCATCTACAAGCGTAATGATTGTTGTATAGTCAAAGATTGCAACTTCATAATGAGCTGCAATGAGCCTTCTTACAATCATATCGTAAATTTTCTTTTCATCACCGGATAGTCTGCTTGGGTTTGTAACTTGCTCTGTCGGAATAATTGCGTAGTGATCTGTTACTTTCTTTTCATTCACATAACGCTTATTGTTCATAATGGATTCAATTGGTGCCGGTAATAAGCCTTTATATTCATCAAATTGACTTAACTTCTGTAAAATATCAGGGAACGTCGCTGCTTCTCCTTGTGTAACATAGTTAGAATCTGAACGTGGATAAGAAACAATCCCTTTTTGATAGAGTGCTTGCGTTATATCAAGCGTCTTTTTCGGTGAAAACTTAAAGGCTTTATTTGCCGTTGCTTGCAGTGATGATAAGTTGAATAAAAGCGGCGGCTGAAACTCTTTACGCTCCGTTTTCATTTCCTTCACAACAGCCGGTTTCCCTTGGCAAAATGCCGCAATTTTATTCGCCATATCAGGGTCTTTTAAGCGGGATTCATTATCCTTCTCCCATTTCCCGTCATATTTCTTTCCTTCTATATTAAAGGTTGCAAACACTTCCCAGAAAGGCTCTGACTTAAAGTTTTCAATTTCTTTCTCACGCTTTACAATCAATGCTAACGTTGGTGTTTGGACACGACCAGCAGAAAATACATCATTCATTCCTTTTTTCTTTAACAAAATACTAAACACACGTGATGCATTCATGCCAACAACCCAGTCAGCACAAGATCTTGTGTATGCTTCGTAATACGTATTAATTGTATCTGATTCATCAAGTAAATTTTTAAACCCTTGATAAATAGCTTGCTTCGTTAAAGACGAAATCCATAGACGCTTCATAGGCTTTTGCACGTTACAAAGATTAATAATATTTCGTACGATTAGTTCCCCTTCACGCCCAGCATCGCCTGCGTGAATAATTTCTGTTACCTGTGGATTATGTAACAGCTGTTTCACAACGTTAAATTGCTTATACTTTGACTTTGTTACTTCAAATTGAAAACGCTCTGGAATCATCGGTAATGTATTAAGTGACCATTTTTTCCACTCTGCGTGATAATGCTCTGGATTACATAACTGCGTCAAATGACCAATTGCCCATGTACAGTACGCTCCATTTGGAAATAACTCATTTGCTTCTACTTCTAAATATCCATCTTTCCGGCGATATTTAAACTGTGAAACAAGAGCCAACCCTTGATCTGGTTTCTCGGCAATAATTAATTTCATTTTATAACTCCCTATCTGTATTCCAGTGTTACTTTCATTGTCTATATGTTTAGAAGCGATGATAAAACAACAATCTTATTTATCATTCGCGGTTTGTCTCGCAAATGTGAGACCTATAATATTATACGCTTATTCTTTATGGCTTCACAATAGAAACTCATAATATAACAATTTCTTTCACATGCTTACAATTAAAAAAGACGCCCTAAAAAATCAAGCGTTCCTTTGCTTACATCTATGAAATTGTGCAGATAATATGCAGATATAAATTATCATAAGTACACATATGATGAAATGAACGATAGGACAAGGAGGTATCATAATGTTTGCTTATACGTTAACTACCTTAACACTTTGCTGTACCTCAATTCTTATTGCATCCAATATTTCTAAACGTAAGGGTACCCTAATGAAGTATATGGTATTTATTATGTCTTTTAGTATGAGTATCGGTTTAAGTATTGGTTTTTATTTAGGCATTCTCTTTAAGGGGGAATTACTATATTCTACTTTACTTGCTATTTTAATTAGTGGTTTTATCGGTTTTTTAGTGGGTCTACGTTTTCACCTATATACTGCTTTAGAAGGACTGTTCTCTGGATTAATGGCAAGTATGATGGGAGCAATGATTACAGAAATGTTAAACGCTCAACAAGCTCATAGTATATTGTTCATTAGCCTTTTACTTACTATAACGATTACTATGTCCTGTGTGATTCAATTGTTATCGGAGAACTTTTCTACTTTTATCCAACAGCGTTTTTTGTTATTACTTTCAATTAGTGTAGTAATTATCGTTGCCGTATTCGCGACATTCCCAGATCATACTCCTGCACCTTCACCTGGGCATAATCAACATATAAATTAGTACTTGCAACAAAAATGAATAAGCAGCTATCCATAGGATAACTGCTTCCTATTATTCTGGCTTATTAGGAATGTTTTGGTTTGGAACATAGTCAGATTTATAATCTGTATAGTTCACTTCCGTTACCATCCCTGCTGAAGCATGATGTAGGTCGTGACAGTGGAACATCCACTCACCGGGATTGTCTGCTACAAAGGCTACTTCATATTCTTCTCCTGGTTTTAAGTTCAATGTATCTTTTACAATTGGAGAACCTTCTATCGGTTTTCCATCTTTACTCAACACCTGGAAGAAGTGACCATGTAAATGCATTGGGTGATCATCCATTTTAGAACGATTTACCAATTTCACTTTTACTAAATCACCCTTTTTCACTTGAATTGGGTCAATATCCGGAAATACCTTTCCGTTAATTGTATATACCATTTCATTTTCATTCATTTGCGTATTTAAGTCCATATTATATGTGGCAGTATACTCTTGATTTAACGTGAAACTACCTAATTTTTTAGCACCATATTTCGTCATATCTAATTTCGCTAATTTTCCCTTTTCATCTGCTTTATCTTTCATCTCTTTGCTGCCATCATACTCAATAACAGCTTTCATTCCTTTTGCACCTTTATTTTTTGAATGGTCCTCAACATACCACTTCCCAGTTTTATTAGCAGTAAATTCAATATCATAACGTTCACCCGGTGCGATTGAAATTACTTTATCCTTTATAACTTTTGGATCGTTTATTGGTTGACCATCTGTCGCAATTACTTTTATATCATGACCGTGAACATGTATATCATGTGATAGATAACCAGCATTAACAAGTCGAAGACGAACTTTATCTCCCTTATTCACTTTCAATGGCACTACTAAATCACCGCTTTTTCCATTGATTGTGAATAAATCATACATACTCATATCATGCCCTTCCATCTTCATATTTCCATGGTCCATTCCTGCCATATTGCCAGAGTCTTTTTGATCACTGCCCATGTCCATACCAGAATGATCCATGCCGTTCTTATCATCATTCTTTTTCGTATTTTCATCACCTTTAGATTTATTACCTATTTGCCCTTTTGTCACTTCTTTTAACTGCTTTTTAATTTCTTCTTTATCTGTAACCCATTCATCCAACATTAATGTGTAATCTTTATCATATTTTTCCTTTGTATCTTCTACAATGAGCGCTCCATACAAACCTCTATCTAATTGATTTACAGAATCTTGATGCGAGTGATACCAGTACGTTCCTGGTACGTTCGCTTCAAATTCGTAAGTGAAACTTTTTCCTGGTTCAACTGCATCTTGTGTCACGCCCGGAATTCCATCCATGTTATTTGGGACAGGATATCCATGCCAATGAATAGATACTGGTGCAGATAATTCATTTTTTAATGTCACTTTCACCTTTTCACCTTTTTTCACCCGAATTTCTGGACCAGGAGATGAGCCATTAAATGTCCAGACTGGAACAATAACACCGTTACTTAATTTTTGCTTCTCTTCTTTCGCTATTAAAGTAACTTCTGGTCCTTTTTCAACCTTCAATGGTGTTCTAGCTGTTTCAGTCTGTAGTGTTTTGTTATCATTCATATTTTTATGATCATTTGTTGTATTTGTCGTCACAGAACAGGCAGCAATTAAAAATATTACAGAGACAGTAACGGCTGCTAATACAAATCGCTTCATGGACAATACCTCCTTATTCTTTTTCAAAATCATTATAGAAGTTGATTTTCAAGAAAATAAGGAGATGTAATTAGATCTTACGTAAGCTAATTGGAAAATTACTAAAAGCGGAGACATTACAAGAGACGAATATTTTAGTAATACAAAATGCTTTCCTTGTAGCGACTATATTAGCCGTTCTCGTATTTGTTTTGACGTTATTTCTTAAGAAACAATAACACTGCTATTATTAAATAAGAAAAATGTAGCTAAAATGCTCTTCACAAAAGAACTTAGATTTTTGTATAATAAGAACTAATGTTCCTCACAGACAATGGACTCAAATTACACAAATATATCAAATAGAAGAGGATTGATATACGATGAAAATTGATAGACCAAAAATTTCACCAGAGTTATCTTCAAAGAATTTTCAAGATATTTTTTATGAAGAAGATCCAACATTGGAAGTGTGTGAAATTATAGACTCCACTTTCGAAAATGAATCTGTAGATAGAGTGCGGTTATATGATACGGTGATAAAAAACTGTAAGTTTACTAATACAGACTTTAGCAATATTGATATTACAGATGTTTGTTTTGAAAACTGTGATTTATCAAATGTTAATTTAAGCAATTCTTCTGTTCACAGAGTCGAATTTAAAAACAGTAAATTAATCGGAGTAAATTTCACAGGATCTAGCTTAGGAAATGTTAAATTTGAGAATTCAATTTTGAATTTAGCGGCATTTGGAAATTCTAAACTAGAAAAAATCATCTTCAATGAAACTTCATTAAATAATGCAGATTTTTTTGACTGTAAACTTAAAAAAGTTGAATTCCAATTATGTAGTCTTGATGAAGCTAATTTTGATCAGACATCACTGAAGGGGATAGATATTAGTTCTTCTACCTTTGATACACTTACAGTTTCAGTGAACGATTTAAGAGGATGTAAAGTATCGACATATCAAGCTGTTCAGTTTGCTACTTTATTAGGATTAATAATTAAAGATTAGTATTTCGAAGAAAAGAACCCTATCCCGAATCATGGATTTTTTAATTGTCCACGATTCGAGATAAAGTTCAAATAAATTAGTGATGACTCTTTTATTATTTAACTACAGCTTGGTTTCCTTTTACATGTTCATTATTTACACTCATAAATTCTTCAATTTCTTCAACTTCCCTAATGATATCTTTTGACAAGTTTTCATACCCGTCTTTCGTTACAAGAATGTCATCTTCAATACGAATTCCAATTGATTCTCCTTCAATATAAAGACCAGGTTCAATTGTTATAACCATACCTTCTTCTAACACTCTATCTTTATATGTTCCTACATCATGTGTATCTAAACCAAGGAAATGGCTGACACCATGATAATAGTATTTTGATAACTCTTCATCTTCTTGAATTAAACCAATTGCTTTACACTCTTCTGCCAGTACCTTTTTTGTATGCTCATTTAATGCAGCGAACTTTAATCCTGGCTTAATAATCTCTGTTGTTTCTTTTAATGCTTTTAATACAATATTATAAATTTGTTTTTGGCGACTAGAGAATGTTCCATTTGCTGGGAATGTATAACTAATATCAGCGTTATAGTAGTCTTTTTGAGCACCTAAATCTAGTAATACTAAGTCATCATTTTGAATTTGTGCATCATTATCTTCATAATGAAGAACTGTAGCATTTTTCCCACTCGCCAAAATTGTATTGAACGCATGGTACTTAATTCCAGATGACTTCAGTGTAAAATCAAATTGTGCTTCTAATTCATACTCCATCATGCCTGCTTTTGCATGCTTAAGTACGTTGTAAATACCGTCTTTCGTTATAGCAATCGCTTCTTTAATAATTTCAATTTCTTCCTCTGTTTTAAATACTCGTAATTCACAAATGTTCGGATATACATTACCAATTGTTACGTGTGGGTATTTTTCTCTTACATGTTTAGCAAATGCTAATGTTTTTGTCTCCGTACCATTCCAATCACGACGTTCTATATCTAAATATAGATGCTTCGCATTTTCTGTAAAAAGTATATTTGACATTGTCTTTTCAAAGCTATCTAAATATATAACTTTCTTTATACCTGAAATTTTCTCTGCTTCTTCGTTAGAAACTGTTTTACCGACCCATTTTTCCATTACTGGATCTGCCTTTTCAATGAAAAGTGTTTCTTCAACACTACTTCCAACCTTTTTCAGCATAAAAATAACATTTGGTTCATCGATTCCCGTTAAGTAGTAAAAATTACGATTCGGTACAAATTTATAATGTGCATCAGCTGACATATGCGGTGCTTGTCCCGCAAATAAAATCGTAATAGATCCCTCTGGTAATGTGTTTGCTAATCGTTCTCTATTTTGAGCAAAAAATGTTGATTTCATGATAATCCCCCTAGCGTTTTATGTATAATTGTAAAACTAATTATTCAATACACTTCATTCTATTATTGTTATAATTTTTCGTCAATTTTTAACTAAATTTTAGATAGTATTGACACAAGCAACTAAACAAGTTACAATAACTATAAATTAGTAAGTTGCTAATTTAAACTTAAATAAGAGGTGAACAAAATGCAAAACATTTTATTCCGTATTAACGAATTGTCAAAAAAAGAAAAAGCGAATGGATTAACAGTTGATGAAAAACAAGAACAACAAATGTTGCGCCAAAACTATACACAAACATTTCGTGGAAGCTTAGATTCCATTTTATTAAACACAAAAATTGTTGATCAAAATGGTCTTAACGTTACACCTGCTGCATTACAAGATGCTCAAATACGTTTAAAATTAAGCAAATGAGTTCCGAGCTAAAGAATTCTAATAAAACATAAAAAGAGCTGGATTTCCTATATAGAAATTCCAGCTCTTTTTATTGTCTTTTTTAATTTAGTAAACGAGCGATACATCGCAATTCTCCACGACACAATCATCGCAAATGCAAGTAAGAAAAACATTCCACTTAACTCCGCTAAATCAATCGATTGACTTAAATATGATTTCAACGCTACTCGTACAGCTAATAATCCGACTAAAATAAATATAAATGCTTTTGACGGTTTCATATATATTTGTTCGTCTCTTATTTCAAACTTCGTTGTTTTTATAAGAAATACAGAGAAAATAAGCCCTGCAATAATTGCTTCTATTATTTCTAACGACGTTAATCGGAATTCCGGTAAAAAGTACATCATTGCTCCAGTACTCATAAAAATTGGCGGCAATATAATTTTCTTTTTCGTTACCGGTTTTTTCGCTGCTTTAAAGCGCAGAAACATGACACCAACAGCCATACAAACCGCTAAAATACTTGATAAAAGTGCTATCATACTCTTCCCACTCCTATCTATTTAAAAGACTTTTTGAGCAAAATCATAAACCAAACGAGCCCGATACTTATAATAACATGACCTAATCCAGCCATATGGCTTAAACCGTAAAAGTCAGTTCCATTTACTTGTAGAAGACCTCTCCATAGCATTGTAACAATAGTAAAGATTACTCCTACATTATAAACAACAAACCATGCACAAAAGCTCTTTGTTTCTTGTACATGAAACACTTTACATAAGGCTAAAGCAATTAAAAAGAATACAAAACCGAGCACTAATACATGTGTATGCACTAATTGCAACATTGTGGATCCTTTAATTCCTTGTGCTTTCGAATACTCTCTTGCAAATACACCTGATAATAAACCAATAATTAAGTAAATAAATGCCGCATTATATAATTTCTTCATTCTATTCCTCCTGTTGTAAACTTTCTATATTCGCTGCAATTATTTTAAGCAAAGTTTATGAACGGAGTATGAACAAAATATTACATTCAATTTTTGAAAATAAAAAAGCCATTCCACAAATAATAATTGTAGAATGGCTTTTCAATTTATTTTAAATCTTCTATTGAGAAAGCACCTGGCAGTAACTGCTCAACAGTCACTTCTTTTTCATCGCCTTTTACATTCGTTAATAATACAGGCATTTTCGGATCACAGAATTCAGCAATTACTTGTCTACACGCACCACATGGTGAAATCGGTCCATCAGTTTCTCCTGTAATAACTAAGTAACTAAAATCGCGCTCACCTTCTGATACTGCTTTAAATATTGCTGTTCTTTCTGCACAGTTACATAAACCGTAAGAAGCATTTTCTATATTACAACCAGTATAGATTTTCCCTTCTTTCGTAACTAACGCTGCGCCAACAGGAAATTTAGAATACGGAATATACGCTTTCGATAACATCTTGTTTGCTTCTTCAATATATTTTTTCTTACCCATATTATTTCCCCCTCAAAGTAAACGAAATGATGATTAGTCAGTAATAACTGTATGAACTAATTTAGGAGCCACTGCTGTTTCAGCGATAGAGATGTTCTCATAAATTTTTGCTTTTACATCTTCTACATTTTCACGATTTGCGTAGATTGTTACGAATGGCTCGCCTTCTTTTACTGCATCGCCAACTTTTTTACGTAACATTAATCCTACTGCTAAATCGATTTCATCTTCCTTCGTTGCACGACCTGCACCAAGTAACATAGCTGCAATACCAATCTCATCTGCAACAATGTTAGAAATAACACCTGAAGTTTTTGCAGGTACATCAATTACATACTTCGCCTGTGGCATTTTTTCTGGATTGTCTACAATTGAGCTATCTCCGCCTTGATTGCTTAAGAACTCTTTAAACTTCTCAGTTGCTTTTCCGTTTTTCATCACTTCAATTAGCATTTCACGAGCTTCTTCTAACGTATTTGCTTTTTTCGCAAGTACGACCATTTGGCTACCTAATACAAGTACTAATTCTGTTAAATCTTCTGGACCTTCACCTTTTAACGTATCAATCGCTTCTTTTACTTCTAGAGCGTTACCAATCGCAAAACCAAGCGGTTGTGACATGTCTGAAATAACAGCCATAGTTTGACGTCCTACATTATTTCCGATACGTACCATTGCATGTGCTAATTCTTTTGCATCTTCTTCTGTTTTCATAAATGCACCAGCACCTGTTTTTACATCAAGTACGATTGCGTCAGCACCTGCTGCAATTTTTTTACTCATAATTGAACTTGCAATGAGAGGAATTGAGTTAACCGTTCCTGTTACATCGCGTAATGCATAAATCTTTTTATCTGCAGGTGTTAAGTTTCCTGTTTGTCCAATAACAGCTACTTTGTCACGGTTTACAATATCAATGAACTGCTCTTTCGTAATTTCAACGTGGAATCCTTCTACCGCTTCTAATTTATCAATTGTTCCGCCTGTATGTCCTAAACCACGACCAGACATTTTTGCTACTGGTACATCTAAAGCAGCTACTAATGGTCCTAATACTAATGTTGTCGTATCACCAACACCGCCAGTTGAATGTTTATCTACTTTAATTCCTTCAATTGCTGACAAGTCGATCGTTTCACCAGACTCAACCATCGCCATCGTTAAATCTGCACGTTCGCGATCTGTCATATCTTTAAAGAAGATTGCCATTGCAAGCGCACTCACTTGATAATCAGGAATACTTCCGTCTGTATATCCATTAATAAAGAATTTGATTTCTTCAGTCGTTAATTCTTTGCCGTCACGTTTTTTTGCAATAATATCTACCATTCTCATTACAATCACCATTCCTTTTTATATGATACGAATCTATTAAAATAATAAGCCAACGATTGTTGCTGATAAGAAACTTACTAATGTTGCACCGAATAGTAATTTCAAACCAAATCTTGCGACTACATTCCCTTGCTTTTCATTTAAGCTCTTAACCGCCCCTGCAATAATCCCAATTGAAGAGAAGTTTGCAAATGAAACTAAGAATACAGATATAATCGCTGTCGTTCTATCTGAGAAATTAAAGTTTCCTTGTGCTAAATCTGTCATAGCGACAAATTCATTCGATACTAATTTTGTTGCCATAATATTTCCAGCATTAACTGCTTCATGCCAAGGTACACCCATAATAAATGCAAATGGTGCAAATACATAACCAAGAATTTCTTGGAATGAAATACCGATTACACCTTTAAATACTGCATTAATGAATGCGATAAGAGCAACGAAACCGACTAACATAGCTGCTACTGTAATCGCAACTTTAAATCCATCAATAATGTATTCCCCTAATACTTCAAAGAAAGTCTTTTTCTCTTCTTCTTGTACTTCTAACATATCTTCTTCCTCAGTAACTTCATACGGGTTAATGATAGAAGCAATGATGAAGCCACCGAATAAGTTAAGCACTAAAGCGGTTACAACATATTGCGGTTTTAATAACACCATATATGATCCGACGATAGACATTGAAACGGTAGACATTGCAGATGCACATAATGTATACATTCTTTTCTCTGGCAATAACCCTAATTGTTTCTTAACTGAAATAAACACTTCAGATTGTCCTAAAATCGCAGAAGCAACTGCATTATATGATTCTAGTTTCCCCATTCCATTTACTTTACTTAATGCTAGACCGATAGATTTCACAATAATAGGTAATACTTTAATGTGTTGCAAAATACCTATTAAAGCTGATATAAATACGATTGGCATTAATACACTTAAAAAGAACGAAAACTCTTTTTGATTTACTAATCCACCAAATACGAAATTCACACCATCAGCGGCATATTTTAATAACTCTCCAAAACCATCTGCTATTCCGCTAATTAATATATTCCCTACACTTGTATTTAATAATAAAAACCCCAAAATAAATTGTAATATAACCATCGTTATGATTGGGCGATATTTGACTTTCTTTCTATTATTACTAGCAAGCCAAGCGATACCTAAAATCAATACGAGGCCAAAAATACCAATTAAGTATTTCATAAGCCGTCTCCTCCCATTCGTATCCGCTTACATTTTTTTCAATTATTAAAGCAATAGATACACTTTACTTTGTGTATCTATTGCTCTTCACTTCATTAATGATTAGTAGTTATCTGTAGCACCTTTTGCATCATTTAATACGATTGCAACACTAGCACTTGCTCCAACGCGAGAAGCTCCAGCAGCTACCATTTTGTCTGCATCTTCACGTGTACGAACACCGCCAGATGCTTTTACACCAACGTTTGGTCCTACTGTTTTACGCATTAATGCGATATCTTCAGCAGTTGCTCCGCCAGTTGAGAATCCAGTTGAAGTTTTTACGAAGTCAGCACCAGCTTTTACTGATAATTCACAAGCGCGTACTTTCTCTTCATCTGTTAATAGGCAAGTTTCAATGATTACTTTTACAAGAGCTTTTCCTTTTGCTGCTTGTACTACTTCATAAATGTCTTTTTCAACAAGTTCGTTGTCACCATCTTTTAAAGCGCCTACGTTGATTACCATATCAACTTCAGTTGCACCTTTTGCAATAGCATCTTTTGTTTCAAATGCTTTTGTTTCAGTCGTGCTTGCTCCTAATGGGAAACCGATTACAGTACAAACGTCTACATCATGTCCAGCTAGTTCATCAGCCGCTAATTTTACCCATGTTGGGTTAATACAAACAGAAGCGAATTTATATTCCTTTGCTTCTTCGATTACTTTCATAACATCTTCTTTAGTAGTATTAGCTTTTAAAATTGTATGGTCAATTAACTTTGCAATGTTCATTATCTTCACTCCTCATATCTTTTAACAACTTCATTCTAACTCTTAGTTGAACAAATGTAAATACACTTTTGAAATTTTGTTCATTCTTTTTTAAAAGGAATTTTCTTGTAGTAAATAAAGCGCATTCTAACAAAGAACATTTCAAATATATAATCAAAATTTTTATGTTAACAATGGTAGTATGTATCTCCATATCCATAATTATTTTTAAAAAGGCAATTTGTGTTCAAAAAAACTCCTATCATTCATACATAACAAAATAAAAGGCGTTCTCAAAATTAACATCTTGAGAACGCCTTTTATTTCTAATCTTTTTGATAATGTAACAATTCTTTTGCTGTATGCTGATCGATAATTAATACATTTGCATACCCGCCACGTAACGCACCATCAATTGCTTTGATTTTTCTATTACCACCTGCAACTAAAATAGAGCGTTTCTTTAATTTCAGTTCTTCTAACTCAATTCCAATGGTCCGCTTATTAATTTCTTCACTACTAATATTTCCGTCCCCATCAAAGAATCGTGAACAAATGTCACCGACCGATTGTTTTTTGAGTAAACTCGTTTCATCCTTATCGAAATAACCTAATCGGAATAATAGCGCTTCGTCTCGCACTGTTCCTACAGTGAAAATTGCAATATTCGCTTGTTTCCCCATTTCGATAATGTGATGAATATGTCGATCCTGCTCTACTAATTCTTTTGTCACTGCATTATCAAATATAACTGGAAGGGGGAGATTTCTTGGCGTCGTTTGAAAAGCATCTGCAAATAAAGCGATTGTTTCATTCGCATATGTATTTACACTCGAATGACTAATACCACCTTTTAACTGAACAACCTCTACCCCTTTTACATGTTGCGGTACGATTTTTCTAGCGATTTCATACATCGTCATTCCCCAGCTTACACCAACAATATCACCGTTTTTAACCGTCTTTTCCATATACTCAGCTGCATATTTGCTAATATACTCTGTAATCGTTGCATATTCCGGAACTGGAGAAAATACAACATGTGCCTCTAATAAGTTATACTTTTCTTTCAGTAAATTCCCGACGTTATCTAAATCCGCAAATGGATCAGCGATGCTAATTTGAACAAACCCTTTTTCTTTCGCGTACTTTAACAATCTAGAAATTGTTGGTCTTGAAATATTTAATTTGTTAGCAATTTCTTGCTGACTATAATCTGATTGATAATATAATCTTGCAACTTCAACGCTTAATTGTTGTTTATCTTTTTCCATAGTAACTCATTACAAATCCCTTCCTGTATTTCCCTTTCGTTACAAGCATTATACAGCTTTATGCAAAAAAATTCGACTACCGAATTTTATCTATCTGAACTTCTACTACACTTAATATATAATGAAAACTTATTGTGTAGATTTACAAACTCAATATAGATACGCTTGAAACATGTAAATCAATTAACATTTAATTCACATTTTTTCTGTAGTAACGATAACAAAGCCGTTCAATAAGAAACATGAAACATCATCTAAAAACTATTCAAATACCCCTTATAAACAGAAGTTACTATTTATAAGGGGTATTTACTCAATTTAATTTTATAAAAATTGGATGGAAACAATGCAAGTTCTCACTTATTTAGAATAAGTGAAAAGATGATGTTTTATTTGTTCAATAAAATAATGATGGTGTATATTATCGTTAGATACTCGACTTGCCATAATAGCCCCCTCCATTGAAGAGGCAAGAAAGGAAGCGAGTGATATAACCTCTATATCTTCTTTAAATTCTTGTTTCTCTATTCCTTCTTTTATGAGAGAAGCCATTAACATTACTGTATCATCATAACCTTTTGCTGCTGCTTTTTGTAATTCTGGAAATACTCCAGTACTTTCAATGGCACTATTAAGTAATGGACAGCCTCCAGCAATAGGAGGATTATTAGCTGCATCTTGATATACAAGGAAAATTGCAAGGATTTTATCAATTGCTGTCTTTTTATTTTCCATTGCTTTATGAAAATGACTCCACATAATCTCACCACTTTTGTCGTAGGCAGCAAGGACAATTTCTTCTTTACTTTTGAATCTACGATAAATAGATCCTTTAGGTAGTTCAGTAGCTGTCATTATATCCTGGATGGATGTGCGAGTTATCCCATTAGTATTAAATAAATATAAAGATGTTTCAATAATTTTTTCTTTAACCTTATCAACTTTAGTCATGCTTTGTAATCCTCCTAATGAAAACGATCCTAATATTCTAGGTAATGTTTACCCTCTATTTTCTTAATTTTTTTGTAAGTATAAATAAGTTTGGAACAGAAATATCTTATCAATCCCTATCTTATGGAAACCTCAAACAATACAGTTTGAAAAGAAGTTAATCAAATTGTATTACCTACATAAATTAAGTGAATTTTCCGTCAAAAAAACATGACCAATTGTTTAATTCAGTCATATTATACAACTAATTTTATCTAAAATCGTAGAGGTGTAAAAATATATAGTTAATTTTAATGTATAGACATATGATTATTATATATAATTTTTATCAATATGTTTAGCTAAAGTGTTTGAACTACTCCCACTTTCACTTCATTCTATAAAAGATTAACCATTAATGATTACTGGAATTAAATTGTAACAAAGCAACTGAAATATAAATATATTTGCTTTTTTCCATTTTGATTTTGTTAATACTTTATAAAAAGGGTTTAAAAAACTAGAAACTTGTAGTATCATTAGATTTCGATTCAGACCGAACCGTCCGGTTTATAATCTTATATAAATATATTTAGAAGGAGAGCGTTATGCAGAAAGAAAAATCAAAAATTATAGGTAATTTAATTATGGGGGCAATACAGTGAACTTTATAAAAATGAATAAAAAAGAAATCATTATGCTAATAATCTTTACACTGTTTGTACCATTTCAAATTGGCTTGTACATATTATTTGGCATATCACTTTTAGCTAATGTCAATTTAGTTGAATCAGAATTTGTTCTTAGTGCCATCGGTTTTACTGTACCTGCTATTGTAGGAATCATTTGCTTTAGGAAAGAAATTATTGAAAGTTTTACTTATTTTAAAGAGAAGACAATTTTGAAAATAGTAAGTATTCCTATGGTAGTTTTATTTACGTTAATTGTGGAACAATGTGTTATGCATTTTCTAGCAACTGGTCAACCAGAGAACCAAGAGCAGCTCCTTGAAACGGGTGCAGAGGTACCTCTTGTATTTACATTGCTTGTATTTGGTATTCTGGGTCCAACACTTGAAGAAATTGTGTTTCGCCACATATTAATAAATCGTTTTTCTTACCATATTGGTACTGCTATTGCATCTATCATTTCGATTATGATTTTTACACTTCTTCATACGAACCAACTTGCGGATATTGCTATTTATTTACCTGGATCGTTGATACTTACTGCGGCTTATCTTATTTCTAAAAGATCCATTGCATATGTTATAGCGATACACATGTTAAACAATTGCCTTGCTTTCATTCTGTAAGAAACTAGACTTGTTTCTGATGCCAAAAATATTCTATGTTTCTATCAAGCATTTTTGGCACCAGAACTACTTTTTCTATGACATAAGAAAGCTAATCAAAAATTATAAAATATTAGGAGAGTGTCAGTCATGATTGTAACAACAACTTCTGGAATTCAAGGTAAAGAGATTATTGAGTATATTGATATTGTAAATGGTGAAGCTATTATGGGTGCAAATATTGTCCGCGATGTATTCGCTTCCGTTCGTGATGTTGTCGGTGGCCGTGTTGGTGCTTATGAAAGTAAACTAAAAGACGCTCGTGATATTGCAATGGGCGAAATGAAAGAACTTGCAAAAGAAAAGGGTGCGAACGCTATCGTTGGTATTGACGTAGATTACGAAGTTGTTCGTGATGGAATGTTAATGGTTGCTGTCAGTGGTACAGCTGTACGTATATAAGTAAATAAAAAAACGGTTCCTCTTGGAATTTATACTTTGAGGGGAAATCCTGATTCTGTTGCAGATTTTAAAGAATAAAACGAGAAATAATCAACTTTTTTATTTCTCGTTTTATCTACATATTTATTTTTGGAAAAACAATCTAACTCCAAATACTAATAATACGGCGCCTGTAATACCCTCTATTGTACGGTTCACTCTTTCTTTTCTTAAAAAAGTTCTTAATTGACGTATGAGTGAGATGTAAAGTAAATACCATATTGCTGTCAAAGTCGTAAATGTGAGTCCTAACAAAAGAAATTGGAAGAAATGATTTTGATTACTCACAATAAATTGGGGTAAAAAACTAAGGAAAAATACAGCGGTTTTTGGATTTAAAATTGCCGTAGTAAATCCTTGTCTAAAGCTTTTAATTGCCCCAATATCCTTAGAGTCCATTTCTGCTGAACCTGACATATCTTCTTTTTTATGTAAGGCACTTTTAATTGACTTTACAGCTAAATAAATTAAATAAACAGCCCCAGCATATTTTATAAATGTAAATAACATAGCAAATTTCATTAAGATAGCAGAAAGTCCTAACGTAGCCATTATTGTATGAATCATCATTCCAGATATCGTTCCTAAAACAGTCTTTATCCCGCCATTTTTACCATGCGAGATAGTATTTTTTGTAACTAGTGCAAAACCAGGACCAGGCATCATTATGATTAACATTGCTGTAAGGATAAATAATAGATAATTTTCCATGTTGTAGTATTTCCTCTCCAATTTTTAGTTTTGCTTACAGTATAGCTTTTTTCATTAAAACATTACATATAAAAGACTTGATCAGAAATTTATTTAGGTTATTCGTATCAATTTGATTAACTATTACCTAATAGCCACATTGATAAAACACATGACAAACTTATATATAATTACAAGCTCAACTCTCACAAAAAAACAGGATGAAAAATAAACAGCAGAACTAGTCCACTGTTTACTTTGCCACACCTTCATGTAATTTTTCTGTATAATCTTTTACATCTTTCCAGCTATCTTTCGCTGTACGTAAATCTTCTTTTATAAACGTAAACTCTTCCGGACTAATTCCTTTTACGTTTTGTAGTAAATTATTATATTTTGCACCTACTGTATACCATTGATTTGATATGTTTTGTAGTGCTGTAATTGCTGCATCAATTGTTTCTGTCATGTTTGTTGTTTTATTTTTTACATCAGTCAAAATTACGACTTCTGCTTGTGCTCCTGAAATTCTATCTTTTAAATTGGCGATTTCTCTTTCTGCATTTGCGATATCTTTTTTCGCAACCGCAATCATCGGCCCGCCAGCAAGACATGTTATTAGAGCTACGCAAAGTACGCCACCAGCAATGACCATATCATTACTCTTTTTAATCGAATCGTTATATGTATTTATTTGTTGCTCTAGAGCTGGAATACCTGCATTCGTACTTGCCAATATCGCTGTTAACTGATTTGTATCCTCTTTGAAACTATTTGTATCTTTCGCCATTCTATCGCGAAAAGCTTTCAAATTTCCTAATAATCCATCTACCTCATTTTGATTCTTTACAATATCCGCATACAACTTTTCTAAATCCGCTTTTAATTTTCCACTATCCTTTTGATCAATCGCTATTAACATGTCATTATAATACGATTGAAAAGTATTATTGTAATTTATAATATTTTGATCTGTTTTCATAATTTGAGGCTTCATATTATTTAACCAATATGCTGCATTAATTTTTGCATCTCTTTGATGCTGAATCATATTCCCTTTAAATTCACTATTAATCGAACTTATTTTACTTAAATCCGTCTCTTGTTGATTTTGAATTAATTTTGCATATGAATCCATTGCAAATATGCTTGATGTCGTTTGTGCCATTACATCTTGGAATCCTGCTGGTCCAAGAGAATAGTTTTTCACATTTTCTTGTAGCACCGTTACATTTTGTTCTGCTGCAAAAGGATGTAAAGGAAATGCGTTACTCGTTGCCACCCCAGCAATCATTACCGCTAAAAGACATTTTTTATAAAATCGTTTCTGCATATTTTTCACCTATTCTCTTTATAAGGATATCAAAAGCTCCTGCTCACAACTGAACAGGAGCTTCAAATCATTCATCAACACTTAACGCCCTAACGATTCGTATTCGATTATGCTTTTTTCGTATCTACTACTTTAATATCTTCAGCATAAATCTTTTCTGCATAGTCTTTAATGTTTTTCCAGCTATCTTTCGCAATGTTTAAATCTTCTTTAATGAAAACAAGATCGTTTGGACTAATTGAATCCACATTTTGAAGTAAAGAATTGTATTTTGATCCCATTGTATACCATTGATTTGAAATGTTTTGCAACGCTGTAATTGCAGTATCAATCGTATTTGTTAAATACTCAGTTTGTGTTTTAATGTTCGTTAACCCAGCTACTTCTAATTGAGCAGTTGTAATTTGTCCAGTTATTTTTTGAATTTCAGCTTGTGCATTGTCAAGTTCTTTCTTCGCTAATACGATACCAGCTGTACCACCGCCTACAGCTGCTGCACCACCTGCAATTAATGCGACTCCTAGCGGTGTTCCTGCGCCCGTAGCAATAACTACTGCACCACCAATAATTGCAATTGGTCCTAGAGCTGTCGCAACAGATGAACCGATAATAATTGCATTATATTTACTAATTGCTTCATTGTACGTTGTAATTTGATTTTGCAGAAGTGGAATCCCTGCATCTTGACTAGCTAATATAGATGTAATTTGATTTGCATCACCCTTGAAGTTTTGCGTATCCGACGTCATTTTATTTCGGAATTTCTTTAAATCTTCTACTAACTGATCCACTTGCGCTTTATTTTCATTAATACTACTTGATAATCTAGTTAGGCCTTTCGTAAGAGTCGCTTTATCTTTTGCATCTACCGCAGCAACTAAAGTATCATAATAGTTTTGGAATTTCGTATTGTAGTTAATGATATTTTGATTCGTTGAAATAAGCTGTGGCTTTAATACATCTAACCATTGCTTCGCATTTCCTCTAGCTGTATCTTGGTGCTGAATCACTTTTCCTTTTAAAGCTGCATCAACAGTCGATACATTTCCAAAGTTAACATTACCTTGTTTAATAATTGTTAAAGCATACAGATCCATTACTAAAGCATTTGAACCTGTTCTTTCCATTGCATCTTTCAAGCCTTCTGGTCCTAATGAATATTCTTCATAGTCATTATAAGCTTTTGCTACCGCATGAACTGGAGCTTGTTTCACTGTACTTTCAGCTGCATACGTATGAGCCGGCATAATATTTCCTGCTGCAAATACTGCCATAAGTGCTGATAGAGCCATTACTTTATAAGGTTTTTTTGTCATTTTTCTTCTCTCCCTATATCGCTAATTATTTTTCTATTTAATGTACTTCAACGTTTGTAACGTAATCTTCAAATTGATTTGTTTGCTTATTCATTTCATCACTTACTTTTTTAATTTGATTAAAATGTTTTTGAAGTAAACTACTGTCTGTATACGTGCCTTCTTCAACATTTGTTTGAATTTGAATCATATTATTATTTAAAACTTTCCAATCCGTTAATAACGTTTCTAAAGTTGTAATTTGACGATCAATTAATTCTGTAAAGCTATTTACTTGATCTTCAACGAATGTAATTTGAGTCGCCTCTGCTTCAGTTTGTGATAACTTTTGAATAAGTGGCAATAACTCTTTTTGCTTTTGCTGAATGCGAAGAGCTGCTTCTCTCGTTTGACTATCTGCAGCATTTACAATTTCATTACTTAAAGTACCGATAGAAACAAAATCGATTGTTTTCGTTTGTGCAGTTTGATTTGTGATTGTAAATACTTGTTTACCGATATTAATAGAACCTTTAATAATTTCTTGAGGTCTATTCAAAATAGTAGTTAGTTCAGCTTGAATTTCCCCTTGAATTCTTTTAATATCTTCTCTTAATTTCACAATATCTCCACTTGATCCTTGCAGTGTTTTTATTGCTTCATCGGCTTTAATTGATAAATTGTTACTATCTTTGTCTAATACTGTTTTAAATCGATTTAACTCTAATAAATCTTGCTCCATACTCTCTTGGATGCTCTGTACTTGCAATTGTAATTTTCCATATGCACTCATAAAATCTGATTTTGCTTGCTGATCTTCATTTACGTTTCCTGCTAGTTCATAGAGCTTACTATAATAGCTATTAAATCTATTGCTGTATCTCATCATCTCTTGATTTAAGTCAATTAGCTTCGGATTATATTCATCAATCCACTCTCGTACATTCGCCTTTGCAAACTTTTGATGATTCGTTAAGCTACTCATCGCATTTACCTTAATGTCTGGCTGTTGCAAAATAATTAATCCGTATGCTTGAATAAGCGGTGATTGTGATCCTAACATTCTAATTGAGTTGGATAATGTATTTGGAGCAATTACATTTTGCGCATATACTGTTTTCACTTCCGTTTGCCCCTCCTTAGCGTAAGCGCTTACAGGAATGAAGCAACTCGTAGATACTGCTGTAACCAATAACCCTGTAATTAAAGTCTTTTTCACTTTAACTCCTCCTATGTATTAGCAACTATTACTATCGCATTTTATTATTCTATTTTCTTGCCCATAATTTGAGATGGTTAAAATAGAGAACGTTCTCAACGTGATCTATGTATGAACCACCTCTCTCGTATTGCTACAGTACTTACTTATCGTCACAAAACATTTCATTATTTTTCATATGTGTTTAGTATGAATAATATTGTATAAATTTTCTATTTCATCGAAATCCCCACATTCACACAGTGAATATATTGCATAAAAATATTATTCATTTTAAACTAAACAACATACGTAAATATGAAATTTCATTTTGTTTTCATATAAGTTTTGTACTGTAAGGTCATTTAAACACAGCTGTTTATATATCGTAAAGAAGTATTTTCATTCCCTTTATTTTCAAGCTTTCATGTCCTTATTTCAAAATATAATCCGATTCACTTTATCGATTGAAATATCTACATATCACAACAGAAAACACTACTTTCAAATAACCAATGAAGTTATATTAGTATAATTTTTAACCCCATATGCAATTATGCATAGCATATACACAAAAAGGATAGCTTCATTTTCGCGAAGCTATCCTTAAAAAATTTTCTTATTTTTTCAAATGATATGGAACTGTCGTAATAACAACATTTCTTTTATAAAGTAAATACGCACGTATAAGTAAACTGGATTGATTATGAAGAATGTTATGCCAACCTTTTTTCGGAATGAACTGTGGTATAACGACCGTAACACGGTAATTCGATTCACTTGCCTTATATTGCACTGTATCGATAAACTTCGTTAGCGGCTGAATAATACTTCTATAATGAGAATGTAATGTAACAAGCCTTACTTCAGGTTGCCACTTCTTCCATTTCTCCTCAAATTTCTTTTCCTCTTCTCTGTCAAAAGCAACATATACTGCGATAACTTGATCTGCCGAAAGCGATTTCGCATAGTTCAATGAATTTTCTACTACATGCGTCATACCTGCTACAGGAACGACAATTACATTCCCCTCAATTGGAATAAGAGGCTCGCAAGTTTTTAAACTTAATTGATCACCCACTGCATCATAATGCTTCTTAATTCGATGGAATAAGAAGATAATAACTGGTAAGAAAATAAGAATCGACCAAACTTGTGCAAATTTAGTTAAAAAGAACATGCTCATTACGATAAAACTAATAACTGCACCAATTAAATTAACCGTTAATCTTAAAGCCCATCCTTCAGGCTTTTCGCGAAGCCATTTTAATACCATCCCTGTTTGAGAAAGTGTAAATGGAATAAATACACCTACTGCATATAGTGGAATTAAATGTTCTGTTTGCCCTTGGAAAGCTACAATTAAAATAATCGAAGCAACTCCAAGTATAATAATACCGTTTGAGTAACCTAGGCGGTCTCCTCTAATCGTAAACATTCTCGGTATGAATTTATCTTTTGCAAGGTTAACCGCTAATAAAGGAAATGCAGAATAACCTGTATTAGCAGCAAGAATTAATATTAAAGCTGTTGTACCTTGTATGAAATAGTACATGAAATTACGTCCAAATGTTTGTTCAGCAATTTGAGAAACAACTGTTACTTCTTTACTCGGAGTCACTCCGTAATAATAAGCTAAAAATACAATTCCTGAAAATAACACAGCAAGTAATGCACCCATTGCAAGCAATGTTTTTGCAGCATTGTTTGGCCCAGGATCTTTAAAGTTCGGAATTGCATTTGAAATTGCTTCAACACCTGTTAAAGCAGAACTACCTGATGCAAATGCTCTTAGTAATAAAAATAAACTAATTCCTGCAACTGGTGTGCCAATCGGCGTATGTAAAGTAGGTGAAACTTGACCAGTTAAAATATTATATATACCTACACCAATTAATATAAATAGTGCTAAAACGAATAAATAAACAGGATATGCTAAAACGGACGCTGATTCCGTTACTCCTCTTAAATTTAATATCGTAATTAATATAACAAATATAACCGCAATAATTACGTTGTGTGCATGTAAGCTAGGAAACGCAGACGTAATTGCATCTGTACCAGCGGACACACTTACCGCAACAGTTAAAATATAGTCAACTAATAAAGATCCTCCAGCAATTAAGCCTGGATTCATCCCTAAATTTTCTTTTGATACAACATACGCTCCCCCGCCGTGCGGATAAGCAAAAATAATTTGACGATAAGATAAAATAAGGGCTGTCAATAATACTAATACCCCAACAGCGATCGGAATGGAATACCAATAAGCGATCGCTCCAACACCTGCTAAAGCAATTAAAATTTGCTCTGGACCGTAAGCAACTGATGACAATGCGTCAGAAGATAAAATAGCTAAAGCTTTCGTTTTATTAAGCTTTTGTTCTCCAAGCTCCGTTGATTTTAACGGTCTTCCAATTAAAAATCTTTTAATAGATGAAACCAATGCTGTCCACTCTCCAATAATTTTGTACGAACTTTTCTGCTTGTTACAGCCAGTAAACTATTTCCTCAGAAAGCAAAAAATGTCTACAAGCCATAGCGAAATAGACTTGTAGACATTATTTTTTTTGTCGCACAAGCTCCACCTTCCTTCTCAATATAACGCTTACGAGGTTAGCTGTCGGATTCGGGCCTATGAGTAGCCCTACCTTTTTTAAGGATTCACCCCATCGGATTATGTACTAATCCGCAAAAACGGGTCCCCCGTACCATGCGGTTTCAGCGATTTAGAAAATTGAAACTGTGGATTATAATACTCCTTTATTTTCAAAAAGTAAACAAAAATTTTTAATAAGAAAAAAATTAAAATGATTGTGCATAATCCACTGAGAAATATACATAATGAATACTAAAAAATCCACAAAGGAGACCCATATGTCTAAAGAAAAGAAGCCTATTTTTTCCGATTCATATTTAGATGCAGTAGCAAATGAAATTAATCAGTTATATGGTAAACGTGAACAGGAAATAAATTTGACAGATAGAACGAAAAGAAATAAATAATTTGTCATACAAAAAAATAAAAAAGATAGCAATACACTTATATATTGCTATCTTTTTTATTTTTTCATACATCTAATTCTATTACAGATCTGTTAAAGGTCATCTCTTCATACACCTTTAAATTTTGATATATAGTGCCTAATAATGGTGCCGCTATAGAAAATTGCTCTGCTACATCCAGTAAATATCCTTGCAAGTGCTTCCCTTCAATAAGCGAACCCTTCTCCATATCACGTTGCATCGATGACTTCATATCATACGAAATTTTATCAATCGTTTTCATATGTTCCTGGGCAATATTAACCTTTATTGGAGCTCCTAATACTCTCATGATTTGTACAGATTCCTCAAACACATTACGGATAAAATCACGGCCGCCTTCACTTTCACGGATTGGTCCAATTGGTGCACGCATTAACGTTGTCACACCGGACATTACAGTAATAAATAAATATTTATGCCACATATCTTGCGTAATATTTTCACTTAAAACAAAACTAGATTTCGTACCTGCAAATGCTTTAGAAATATGCTTTACTCTCTCTGAATTTTGAGACTTAATTTCTCCAAACACAAGTCTGTTGGCAGCGCTAGTTTGTACAATTTCTCCTTGATCGTTTAACGTCGTCTCGATAAAGCATAAACCGCCAATTACTTTTTCTTCGCCGAATTCTTTTTGTAATAGCGATAAATGAGCGATACCATTTAACAATGGAATGATTACAGTATTTTCGCCAACAAACGGCTTCAAATCTTGAATTGCCTCGTTTAAGTGATACGCTTTTGTTGAAAATAAAATGACATCAAATGGAGAAGTTCTCTCTTCTTTCGTTATTAATTTCGGTTGGAAAGAGAAATCCCCGTTAACACTTCGGATTACAAGTCCTCTTTCCTCTAATTGTTTTTTCCGTTTACTACGAACAAGAAATGTAACATCTTCTCCCTTTTCGACTAATCTACCACCAAAAAATCCTCCGACTCCACCAGCGCCTAATACTAAAATCCGCATACAGCATCCCCCTTTTCAAAATACAATTTTATAACTTTTAGTATACATAACATTATACATGTCCTCTGCTAAATAAGCTGAATTTTCACTCTCAATCGAGTATAAAACAGTGGTTATTTTCAAATAAATTTGGGCATGTTGTTTCTATAGCATATATGGAAAGGAAACAATGTAGATGGAGGCAATACAAGCAATTGAGGAAAAAGATGTAGCAACAGCTATATTTCAATTTATATTCCCGTTTTCGTTTAAAGCTGGATATGAACAAAATATGTTCCCTTTCTTACAAAAAAACGATTTCCGTCCTTTTCGGCTCGATCATCTCTATGATGAAAATACATATTATGGGGAGTTTAAAGTTTCACATCAAAATATGGAAGCATACTATCTTTCATTTACAAATAAAATTCTCTTTCCTCACTCAGAGCATCAAAAGGGCTTGCAACGTTATTCAAAGGACCTTAACTTAACTGGACATTTAACAACAAACCTTATTTCAATCCCATTCAAGATACACTCTATTGATGTAACACTTTGTCCTTATGAACTTGGCTTCTTAACAATTCGAACAGAAGTAAACACTGCTCCAAGCATGACTTTATCTGAAGCAATCGAATTCGCTGCTCGCTTCCGTGTACTTGAAACTAAAAATGATACAAATGAGACTATTTGTATTGAATGTAACGAAAAAAAGTATTCCCAAGTTGAAAAATTCATTTTTGGTTATTTATTTCATGGCGTAACTGATTTCTTTGAAAAGAAGAGATTAAGAAGTTCATACTTTCAAACCTTCCCTTTCTTCGAAGACCAAAGAATGTACGTCCAAACTTTATTGTCACTAAAAGAAGGTATGGAACTTAATGAAGTGGATGTTTATCGTACTTCTAGTCTTTCCGGATTAACAAGTGATGGTAAGCCATATGTGAGTGCAAATAACCTTCCTTACATTCATGACTATTTAAAAAAACACGCTTACCAGAGATGGGCTCCAAATCGTTATTTCATAATGGAAGAACATATTTTTACATGTGTAACAAATGAAGGAGAACGCGAAATCGCTAAACTTGCTAGTCAAATGTACGGAGAATTTTATTACGCTTTATTATTAAACCTATTCCATAAAATTGTTTTATTAAAAATGGCAAACGCCTATGCTGAGCTAAACATTGAACAAGATACTAATGAAATAGAGAAATTAATTTATTCGATCAATTCGTTCACTGCTAATTATTTTTCTTTAGAATTAGTATCCCAATCACAAAGTGAAGATATTTTCTTCCGCTTAAGAAAACTTTTTAATATTGAGGTTCTATACTCGAACGCGAAACAAAATCTTGATAGTTTGTTTAAATATCAAGAAAATGTCGCCTCTAAAAAAGATAGCCTTTTATTATTAATTTTAACGCTCTACTCTGTAGTGGGCCAAATGTTAGGGTTTACTATGATTGACCTTTTAAGAAACACCGATTCAAACAAAATATCGTCACCTCTTGAATTTTTCGCTCTATTAATCGCGATTAGCGGCATTGTCATTTCACTTATTTTAGGAGCCCAAAGTTTATACCAATGGGGTGTACAGCATAAACGAAGAAAAGCTTGGGTAAAACAAACTGTACTTTCTGCCGTTAAAGAGAAAGAAGATAAAAATTAAAGAAAGTTATTTTCAAATTCTTGGTGCGCTGCAGTAAGTGAAATTTTTATCAGCGATTTTCCGATTATATCGGCGCAACTCGAAATATATCAGCGATTTTATATATATATCGACTTACCGACAAAAACCGACAAATGACAGAACCGTATAATAAAAAAAGGGTGCTCCAAAATTAAACTTGGAGTACCCCTTTTACTATAAGAATTCAGTTTACTTCCCTGCTTCGATTTGCTCTAATGCAGCAGCTACTTGCTCTTCCGTTAATTCATGTTGTATTACGTAGCGGTTACGTGGACTTACACGACATTCATGAGAACATGCACGTAAATATTTCGCTTCGTTTTCTTCAGAACATAAGATTTTCTTATTACATTCTGGATTTGAACAGTTTACATAGCGCTCACAAGGTTCACCTGTAAAGTGGTCTTTACCAACGATAACATGTTCTTTTTGGTTTACTGGTACAGCGATACGCTCATCGAACACGTAACATTGTCCATCCCAAAGCTCACCTTGTACCTCTGGGTCTTTTCCGTACGTTACAATTCCGCCGTGAAGCTGACTTACATCTTCATAACCTTCACGAACTAACCAACCAGAAAACTTCTCACAACGAATTCCGCCTGTACAATAAGTTAAAATCTTTTTACCTTCAAGTACTTCTTTATTTTCACGAATCCAATCTGGTAATTCACGGAATGATTCGATATCAGGTTTAATCGCACCTTTGAAGTGACCTAAATCAAATTCATAATCATTTCGTGCATCAATGATAACTGTATCTTCTTGTTTCATTGCTTCATAAAAATCTTTTGGCTCTAAATACTTCCCAGTTATTTCGTGTGGGTTAATGTCATCTTCTAGACGAAGTGTAACTAACTCTGGACGAGGACGCACGTGCATTTTCTTGAATGCATGACCATCAGCTTCATCTATTTTAAATACGATGCCATCGAAACGTGGATCATTGTTCATTGCTTCCATGTATTTCTCTGTTTGTTCTACAGTTCCAGAACAAGTTCCGTTAATACCTTCTTTTGCTACAAGAATTCTTCCTTTTAATTCAAGTGAATTACAAAATGCTAAATGCTCTGCCGCGAATTCTTCTGGGTTTTCAATTGTTGTGTACATGTAATATAGTAATACTCTGTATGGTTTTGTAGTTGCCAATGTATTTCTACCACCTATCTAATTTTTTAAATCATGTATAAGTTAACGTTCATATCAAAACATATATAATAAGAAAATGAATCCCATTTTCTTTTCTTTATACTATTTTCTATCAGTTAACAAAAATAAAAAACAAGATTACACATCAAAACACTATGGTTATGTTGTAATCCCAATATATTATATATCATACAAATGCAATTCCATCAATTAATATGCTGTATTATCGGCTTTATGTTCACATAAATTTCAAAAACAGCCCTTTAATTCACTATGTTTTCCCATGTCATCACACCATAAACTCCCAATTCATTTTACATTATCACACCATCCATTGCGTAGAGGCATATAATTTGCATTAAGGAAACTTTCGTGTTCAAATGAAATTATCATATAACATATTTAAATGTATTGAAATAATGAGTAAGAATAAATACAATAATTTCATCAAGTTAACATTTTAAAGGGGAAAACTACTATGAATAAAGATATAACAAAAGATGAACATCTCCCTTCTGAAAGTACAACTGTACAATCAGCTCACTTAGCTTTAAGTGGAGAAACAAAAGGCTGGAAAAGACTGTTACCATTTTTAGGGCCCGCTTTTATCGCGTCCGTTGCTTATATTGATCCTGGCAACTTTGCTACAAATATCGCAGCTGGTTCACAATATGGATATTTATTATTATGGGTTATACTCGCTTCTAACTTAATGGCTGTATTAATCCAAACTTTATCAGCTAAATTAGGAATTGCTACAGGAAACAATTTACCCGAAATAGCTCGTGAAAACTTTCCAAAGCCTGTGTCTATCGGCTTATGGATACAAGGTGAACTAGTTATTATGGCTACAGATTTAGCGGAATTTATTGGAGCTGCTTTGGGGCTTTACTTACTATTTGGAATCCCGATGCTACCTGCCGCTTTAATTACTGCAGCCGGATCATTTATTATTCTTGAGTTTCAACGTAGAGGATTTCGTCCACTAGAAGCTATTATTACAGGAATGATTTTCATTGTAGTAATCGCTTTTGGGATTCAAGTTTTTTATGCAAAACCAGAATTAAGTCCCCTTCTTTCAGGACTATTTATTCCAAAATTCCAAGGTGTAGACAGTATATTACTTGCAGCAGGGATTTTAGGTGCAACAGTTATGCCGCATGCAATATACTTGCATTCTGCCTTAACACAACGCCGCGTGGTCGGCACAAATGACGAACAAAAGAAAAAGATTTTTCGTTTCGAATTTATCGATATTATTATTGCAATGGTTATTGCTGGAGCAATTAATGCAAGTATGTTAATTGTAGCAGCTGCACTATTTTTTAAAAACGGCTTGCACGTTGAAGATTTAGATGTTGCTTACACTCAATTTACCAATTTAGTAGGTCCTGTATCAGCTGCATTATTTGGAATTGGACTTTTATCAGCAGGACTATCTAGCTCTTCTGTCGGTACAATGTCGGGTGATATTATTATGCAAGGTTTCATTCGCATGCATATTCCGTTATACTTACGCCGATTTATTACAATGATTCCACCATTAGTTATTATCGCTTTAGGTGTAAATCCAACTTACGCTCTAGTCATGAGCCAAGTCGTCTTATCATTCGGTATTGCATTTGCGCTAGTACCACTTATTATGTTTACAAGTAACAAAAAGATTATGGGTGCACTCGTTAACCACCGTATAACAACATTTATCGCTTGGATAATTGCAGCACTCGTTATCATTTTAAATATCTTCTTACTGTATCAAACATTTGTAGGATAATGAAAAAGGGTATTCCAATTTTAATTTGGAATACCCTTTTTTCATTATTTGTATTAATCCTATAAAGTCTTTTTAAAATAAATTTTATAATCTATTTCCAGCCAATAACTTCCTTACACCTTGAATAATCTTTATTTTCAGATTAAATTATATAATAACAAATACATTCTATTTTCATGTGAAAAGGAGCGAAAATATGTTTCCTTTATTAAAAACTGAAAGACTCATTTTAAGAGAACTTACCGAAGAAGATGCACCGCGTATACTACAATGCTTTTCTAATACTAATGTACTGCGCTATTATGGCCAAAAACCGTTACAAGATGTTGATCAAGTGAAGCAAATCATTCATAATTTTAAGTTGAGTTACAATGCAAGAAGCGGTATAAAATGGGGAATCGAATTAAAAGACACGAAAGAACTCATTGGTACCATTGGTTTTCACGATTGGTCTTCTGAGCATAAACGAGCCAATATAAGTTATGCCTTTTTGCCTGAACACTGGGGAAAAGGATATGCGACTGAAGCTGTTTCTGAGGTTATATCATACGGTTTCCATACGATTCATTTAAAGCGGATTGGAGCAATTGTATTTCTTGAAAATGAAGCTTCCAATAAAGTACTATTAAAATTAGGCTTTGAAAAAGAAGGCGTTCTAAAAAATTATATGTATCAAGATGATGTCCCATATGATACGAATTTTTACGCTTTATTAAAATCGGTTTAATAGAATTCATGTGTAAAAAACCTTACTTTTAAAAAGTAAGGTTTTTTGTATTTATTCATTAGCAATATAAGCATTCTTATAAGTATAAATACCACCAAATTGATGCTTTTCAATTCCTTTTACATAATCCTTTTGTACATATGCTGAGCCAATATGATAAAGCGGCGCTACCGCAGCATCTTCTAATAATACCTGCTCGGCTTCTCGCAACGCTTCCCATCGGTTTTTCGTATCTAGTACAAAATCCGTTTTCGCTTTCTTTATTAATTCATCGTAATGAACATTAGAATAATTCATTTTATTATTCGGATTCCCTGTCGTAAATAACTCTAAATAACTAATTGGGTCTTTATAGTCAGGTCCCCAATTTGCCATAGTTATATCGTAATCACCTGTTTGTTCTAACTGTAATTTTTGCTTAAATGGCTGTTGTTTAATTTGTATCGCGATTCCTTGCAAATTCTTTTCTAAATCACCTTTTATATATTCTGCCATCCGTTTTGCATTATCTTGTTCAAACGTTAAAAACTCGAGGTTTACTTGCTCTACTTCAAGCTCTTTTTTCGCTTCTTTCCAAATCTTTTGCGCATTTTGCAAATCATATGAAGAAAGATCTCCGTTTTCTTTTCTAAAATCTTTACCGGTCACTTCATTTACATGACCAACTGGTACAAGCCCGCTTGCAGGTTTTGCTCCGTTATTAATAAAGTGAGCAACAAAATCATCTTTATTTAACGCTAATGAAATAGATTGACGCACTTTTTTATTTGCTAACGCGGTATTTTTTTCATTAAAACGAAGCATGGCAATTCCAGGATCACTCGACATATGTAATTCCTTATTCCCTCTATACTTGTCTACAATTTGCGAATTAATAGGTACTCGATCCAAATCTCCGGCTTCATATAAATTTACAGCTGTCATTGTATCCTTTACGATATGAAAGTTTATTTCGTCTAATTTCACTTTCTTTCGATCCCAATATGCAGCATTCTTCTTTAATTGAAACTCTTGTTCATGCTTCCATTTTTCTAATACAAATGGCCCGTTATATATGAGATTACTAGGTTCCAATGCATAATTGTTTCCTTGTTCTTTCAAAAATGATTCATGCTGTGGTAAGTATATAGGTAGTGCTAACAACTGTAAAAAATACGGAACTGGCTGTTCCAGTTCAACTTCTAACGTATAATTATTTATTGCTTTAACCCCAAGTTCATCAAGAGGCATTGTTCCCTTATTAATCTCTTTCGCATTTTTCACATAAAAGAGCATGTATGCATATTGAGATGCCGTTTCAGGGTTAATTGCACGTTTCCATGCAAATATAAAATCATTTGCTGTTACATTATCTCCATTTGACCATTTTGCATCTTTACGCAAGTTAAATGTATATTTCTTACCATCTTCACTTCTTTTAAACGATTTTGCTACTGCTGGAGTAGGCTGATCTTGATCATTTAATACATATAACCCTTCAAATATGTTTTGCATAACGTGTGCTGATGTACCATCCATCGTTTTCGCAGTGTCCAGAGAAGGAATTTCTTCTGATACTGTTACATTTAACACTTGTTTTTTAACCTCTGTATCACTTTTATTCGCTTTATTATTACAAGCTGTTAATAATAAAGATGTAACAAGTGCCATTACCATTAAATGGCTCTTTTTTCGCTTCATGAGTTGTTCTCCTTAAGTATAAAATATTATAAAGCGTTATATATTATAGCAGAAATATGAACAGAAAGATGCGACATTCTTTTGAATATTTATTCGTTCAAGAAAAAAGCTATCCTTTTAAAAGGATAGCTTTTTCAACTGCCACATAATTAGTTATCTTTGCAAACCTCGTTTATAACGACTTGCTTCAAATATAATACGCTCTTCATCTAACGTTTTACATTCGCCATTCCAAACGACACGTTTTCCGTTAATAATTACATCGCTTATATCTTTTCCACTAGCAGCATATACAAGGTGTGATAACACTTCATCCGCTGGTTGTAAATGAGGCTTATTAGACGGATCAATTGTAATGAAATCAGCACATTTTCCAATCTCAAGTGATCCTGTTTGTTTCATCCCGATTACTTCAGCAGCTCCTTTTGTCGCAAGTGTAAGAGCTGTTTCAACTGGTAAAGCTGTTGCATCTTGGTGAATACCTTTTTGTAGTAAAGTCGCTATGCGCATTTCTTCAAACATATCTAAATTATTGTTAGATGCAACACTATCTGTTGCAATTCCTACTTTTATTCCTGCTTCTAGCATCGCTTTTACATTCGCTATACCAGAACCTAGTTTTAAATTACTATTCGGATTATGAGCTACTCGAACGTCATTTTCTGCTAAAAATGCACACTCATCTTCATTTAATACTACACCGTGTGCAATAACTGTTGGGCGTTTAAACAATCCGCAGCTCGCTGCATATTCTACTGGACGTTTTCCATATTGTGCTTCAATATCACGTACTTCACGGTCTGTTTCAGAAAGATGGATATGAACCATCGTTTGATTCTCTACTGCAATCCGTGCGCACTCTTCTAACAATTCTGTACTACATGTATATGGACTATGTGGTGCAACCATCGTAGTTAACATGCCACTTTCGTTATAGTAACGCTTCACATATTTCTCAGCTTCTTCAATCGCTTTCTTTTCATCGTCTTTCGTTCCGAAGCTAAATAAAGTCCTTGAAACAGCAGCTCGCATCCCGCTCCTTGATACCGTTTCCATAATTGCGTCTTGATCTACTCCAATTGGATTAAACATGTCAGAGAATGATGTTGTACCACTTTTCACCATCTCAAGTAATCCTAATTCCGTACTAGCGACCGCAATTTGGGGAGTAAATTGACTTTCCAGTGGCCAAATTCTCGTCTCAAGCCACGGCTGTAATAACATATCATCGCCAATACCTCTTAGGAGACTCATTACAACGTGTGTATGTGTATTTACAAGCCCTGGTAAAACCCACTTTCCTTTCATATCAATTACTTCATCTACTTCAAAATCATTAGCGAATTCTCCGCTCTTTACATCTATAATTTGATCATTTTCTACAATGATATATCCATTTTCTATCACTTCGTTTTGTTCATTCATCGTTACAATTGTAGCGTTTACATAAGTTGTTTTCAAAAGTATTTCCCCTTTCAACTCTATGAAGTTCCCTTTAATAAGTTACCACCATTATAGTAACTTATTATAGATTAAGAGTCAAAAGATAATTTGAATTCTTTCGTTACTTTTTCCTTCAAAATGCTATATTGTTTTTCATTTGTATCTGCAAATGCTTCTTTCCGATTTGATTCCACATCCATATAATTCAATTTCCCATTGAATTGAGTCTCTGTAAAATCAAATCTCTGCCCATCTATAAAGTTATAAAAGTGCCATACCTCTCTTACTTTTGTCTTTTTAATTTCTCCTCCATATATGTCTTGAACGACTAGAGCCGTTACACCACACTGTCCCTTTGCTGGGTTTTCAATTGTCCACTTTGAACTCGTTTCAATCGACCACGATTTTATTAGTGCTTCATATATTCTTTTTTCCTTTACATCATCCATTCTAATCTTCCCCTACTATTAATAGTTTTACACATCATATTTCAAAAGAGGCAGTACACGACCCTTAAAGACAGTTGATGGTGTCTCTCCTATTAACTGTGCCCCCATTTTCAAGTAATATCCTTTTGCATTCGGATCACTATCAATCGTAAAACTTTTTAATCCTAGTTCATTGGCTTTTTCTATTACGTACTCCCAAAGTATTTTCCCGTAACCTTTTCCTTTGTAATCAGGATGAATGTACAAGAAATCGAGAGCTTTATCATTACGTAAAAATGAGAAAAAACCAATCTTCGCATTATCGTTTTCTAAAACATATACAAAATTATTTTTTATGTATTCTTCTGTAATTGTTAAATCTTCCTTACAAGCAAGTATGAATTCTTCACTATAATCCCACGTTGCTTTTGATTGTAGTGCGAATTCACTTAATTCATTTGCTTCACTTAATAACGCTTCTCTTATCTTCATGATTCTTTCTCCTCACCTTCGATATGTAAACTACTAAATTGATTCGGAAAGCACTTCAAAAAACCTTTTTTTTCATAAATTAGAGGTTATTTTTATAAATCTTTATTATAACCAGTACAATTTTTTTAAAGAAAAAGAACACCATCCCTAAAAGTTGGTGTTCTCTTTTTCTAAAATTTAATCTTCAAACTCACTCATTCGTTTTACTATTTCGTACGATACAAACCTATACAGTTTCTACTACTGCTTCAAGCATTGTTCCATTTTTAGCATAATTCGTATGCCAAGAAAAAGCTTTTTCTAAAATATGAGGAGTTTGTCCACCTCTTGTTTTTGCTTCTTCGTAATAAGCACGTAGTTGATCACGATACATTGGATGTGCGCAATTCTCAATAATAAGTTCCACTCTTTCTCTTGGCGCAAGTCCCCTTAAGTCGGCATACCCCTGTTCAGTAACAATAACATCTACATCATGTTCAGTATGGTCTACATGAGAAACGAAAGGAACAATACTTGAAATGTTACCACCTTTCGCAATCGATTTAGTAACAAAGATAGCTAGGCGTGCATTTCTTGCAAAATCACCAGACCCACCAATTCCATTCATCATTTTTGTACCTAAAACGTGAGTAGAGTTAACATTTCCGTATATATCTAATTCTAATGCAGTATTAATTGAGATTAATCCAAGGCGACGAATGATTTCAGGATGATTGGAAATCTCTTGCGGACGCATCATTAATTTGTCACGATATTTTTCAAAGTTAGAAAATACTTGTTGCATTTTCTCTTCAGAAAGCGTGATAGAACAACAAGAAGCAAAATTGACTTTTCCAGCATCCATAAGATCAAAAACTGCATCTTGTAAAACTTCAGAATACACTTCTAAATCTTCAAATTCTGAATCTAACATTCCATGCAATACTGCGTTAGCAACTGAACCAATTCCTGATTGTAACGGCGCTAAACGATTTGTTAATCGCCCTATTTTAACTTCTTCTCGAAGGAATTCTATTAAATGCTGTGCCATAATGACCGTTTCTTCATCCGGAGGAACAATTGTCGATGGCGAATCCAATTGATTCGTAAACACAATTCCCTTTACTTTTTCAGGATCAATTGGAATACCGATTGTTCCAATTCGGTCATCTGTTTTCACAAGCGGAATTGGAAGCCTCTCCCCTTGTTTACCTGGTTCATATAGATCATGTAGTCCCTCTAATTGCGTGGATTGAGCTATATTCATTTCAATAATAATAGACTTAGCATTTAAGGAAAACGCTAAGGAATTTCCAATTGAAGTGGTTGGAATAATCATTCCGTCCTCTGTAATCGCAACCGCTTCCAAAATAGCGAAATCTATATCCAGAACGTCAGCGCGGAGTAACTCTGCTGTATGAGATAAGTGTTGATCCACAAATAAAAAGTCTCCGTTATTAATTCCTTTTCGCATCGTCGCGTCAGCTTGGAAAGGTAATCTTTTCCCTAAAATTCCTGCCTCAGCAAATAATTTGTCTACATCCGAGCCTAAAGAAGCCCCAGTATAAACATTTACTTTAAAAGATTCATCATTCTTAACTCGGTTTACAAGCGCAAATGGGACTGCTTTTACATCACCTGCACGTGTAAACCCACTTAAGCCTAAAGTCATTCCACTTTGAATCCAGGAAGCTGCTTCTTCAGGTGTAACTACCCGATCTTTTAGACGTTGATCTCTGATTCTATCTAAATTATTCTCCATATGTAATCCCTCTCTCATTGAATATTCATAATCATTTTACACATTTACACTATCAAAATAGGGATTTTAGTATACAATGCCGAAAATTCAGACAGAACAGCAAATCTAGGTTCTAAAGCAGAAAAATTTAGAATCCTAGAAGCTTACGGAAATAACTAGCGTATGATTGACTAACTGGTACTCTCTCACCATTATCCATCGAAAGTACAAAAGTAGAATGGGTATCAGGATAAATCGCTTTAATATGATTAACATTTACAATAAACGAACGGTGACATCTAATAAATGAATCTTTAGGAAGCAAGTATTCGAATTCTTGCAGAGAGTATTTATGTGTTCCTGATAACTCTTCTGAATTCACATACGTCTTTTTATCTTTAGCCTCTAAATACATAACCTTTGAAAAAGGAACCGGAATCCAGCCATCTGTTGTTTTTAAAGTAACGACTGACTTTCCATCCGTTAAAGCTGGATAAATTGCCGTTACGCACCCTTCAAGCTTTCCATTGTTTGAAAATGGTACAGCCATTCCATGATAAGGAATACCAAAAACATCCCGGTTCATAAACTCAGATGTTTTTTGATTCATCACCATCGCTTTATGAGCAATCGTTCCTTCCTTTATAGGATCCCCAGCGCTAATCTTTAAATCAATTCGTTTACTTGGCCGATAGTAAATATATTCTTTCGTATTCGAAACAGCAATTGAAATTTCATCTGAAAATAATTCACCAACAACATCTAGTAATAAACCTAATGTTCTATCTTCCATTCTATTAACACCTCATTCACTATTATACTACTATTATGAACAGACATCTGTTTCTTTATAAATAGTTTGATTTTAAATTACTTTTAAAATTAGTTTGATTCACTATTACTTCGTTACTACAAAAACCTCACTTCAGAAAAGTGAGGTTTCCTCTCATACAATATTTCTTTATTTTTTAACGACTATAGAATAAGATTTATTTTTTATTAAGTAAAGTAAATTTAAGAATTTATTGCCCGTATTTCTGTAAAATAGATAATCCCAAACTACAAACAGTTTGGGATTATCTTTCTCATTTATTATGCGCATCTAACCAAGAAATTAAATCTTTAAATACTTCATCCTTATTTACTTCATGAAACATTTCATGTCTACCATTTTCATATAAACGTAGTGTCACGTCTTTCACACCACATTTTTTATAGTTTTCATATACTTCTTTTACACCTTTCCCCATATCGCCAACAGGATCACGATCACCAGAGAATATATGTATTGGAAGATTCTTTGGCGTCTTCTTGTATTCTTCTAGTTTATTTACTTCTAATACACCAGAAAATAATTCTCGGTAAAAACTCGTCGTACAAATGAAACCACATAACGGATCCGCAATATATTTATCAACTTGATTATTATCTGAAGATAACCAATCAAATTTTGTACGATTTGGCTTAAAGTTCGAATTGAAGTTTCCGAAAGATAAAAAGTTTAGCATTGGACTTTTCGTTTTTGCACCACGCAATTTCATTTCGATTGTTGCTACTTTATGACCAATAGCTCCTAAAAGCCCTGGATTTCCACCTGTTCCTGAAATCAGAAATCCATCATATAATTCGCCTCTAAGTTGCACAGCACGTCTTGATAAAAAAGAACCCATACTATGGCCAAGTAAAAATAACGGGCATGTCTGCTCTTTTCTTACCGTTTCTGATACAAAAATAACATCAGACACAGCCTCATTCCAACCTACATTTGGTTTAAAATGACCATAATCTTCTTCTCTTTTCACTGTTTTCCCATGACCTTTATGATCATGTGCATAAACACCATACCCTGCTTCTAATAACGCAGCAATAAAGTCTGTATAAACACCTGCATGTTCTGTCATACCATGTGCAATTTGAATAATCCCTTTCAGTTTACCTTCTGGCAACCACTTGCGTAAATAAATTTCTGATCCATCCAATGCCGTAACGAAACTTTCCTGTACGTTCATTTCGTCAGCTCCCAACTCTATTATGTATCTTTAAAAATGAATATCGATTCATTTTTCTTACTATGTATTATATGCAATTGCCTTCATTATGACAAATGACTCCCTTTTCCAATTAGCTCAATAACTATTATGTTGACGAATCGAAAATAAAATTATATAGTTACTTACGTAAAGTAACTATATAATTTTTAGGAGGTTTCTACTATTATGATGCCATCATTATTTTTAGCACATGGTTCGCCTATGCTCGCTATTCAAGATACAGACTATACACGATTTTTAAAAACACTTGGAGAAACATATAAACCGAAAGCAATTGTTATTTTCACTGCTCACTGGGAAAGTGAAGTATTAACGATTTCCTCATCAGATAACGAGTATGAAACAATTTATGATTTTGGAGGTTTTCCCCCTGAGTTATACGAAATCAAATATCGTGCGAAAGGCTCTTCTAGCATTGCATCTATGTTAGAAACAAAATTTAAGAACAAAGGTATTTCAGTCCATCATAATATGACGAGAGGTTTAGATCATGGTTCATGGACACTCCTGCACCGCATGTATCCAGAAGCAAATATTCCTGTCGTGCAAATATCAGTCAATCCATTCCTTTCTGCAAAAGAACAATTTGAAATTGGAGAAGCACTTAAAGGACTCGGACAAGAAGATATTTTAGTAATCGGGAGTGGTGTTACCGTCCATAACTTACGAGCTTTGAAATGGAATCAAACTACACCTGAAAAATGGGCAATTGAATTTGATGATTGGATTATTAAACATATGCAGCATAACGATAAAGATGCATTGTTTAATTGGGAGAAAAATGCTCCTCATGCACAATTAGCAGTACCAAGAGCAGAACATTTTGTTCCTTTATTTATCGCTATGGGAAGTGGTGAAAATAGCGGTGAAGTCATTCACCGTAGTTATGAGCTTGGTACATTAAGCTATCTATGTCTTAAATTTTAAAGAAAAGGATGAAGCAATCATTGCTTCACCCTTTTTTTATTCACTAAGTTAACTAACTTCCAAATGTTGTTTCTCTGATACCTCTTCGTTCTTATTATGAAAATAAACCCAGATACACGCAATAAATAATAGTGATGATGTAGAGAGGAAAACATATTGGAAGCCTGCATGTGCTGCAATTTGCCCCCCGAGCACTGGACCAATCATATTTCCTAAAAACTGAAATGATTGATTATATCCAAATATCCGTCCCGTAACATGGGTTGGTGTATGTTGTTTTAGTAGAGTTTGTACGGAAGGTAATAATCCTGCTTGTGCGATACCTAATAAAAATCGAAGAATTAATAGTTGCCAAGCTGAGGTTACAAATGCTTGCGGGATAAAAATAATTCCTGCAGCAAATAACGCTACAACTAACGTTTTTTGAGGACCGATATGATCTGATAATCTTCCTAGTCTTGGTGCTGCCAAAATAACGGCTAATCCTGTTGCTGACATAACTGCTCCCGCAATTGTTTCAATATGTGCAGTATGAGGACCTACTAAATTTTTCACGTACAATGTAACAATTGGTTGAACTGACATATTAGCAAGTTGAATAATAAATGTTGTTACAAATAAACTAATAATTAAATGCTTCGCTGGGACCATCGTCCATACTTTTTTCGGCTGTGTTTTTTTTGCTTGAGCAGAGTGATTTTCTTCATGCAAGAAGAAAAAAACGATGAGAAAGGAAAGGAATAAAAAAGCTCCTGTAACAAGAAAGACATGACGCATTCCAATTAACTCAGACAAATATCCACCAAGTAATGGACCAAGTAAAGAACCGCTCACGCCACCAGTTGAAATTGTAGAAATTGCCCAACCTGAATGTTCTTTCGGAGTTTCTGCTGCAATAAATGTCATTGCGGTTGAAAGGAAACCAGATACTGCTCCCATTAAAAATCTTAGTGCGACTAATTGATATACATCCGTTACAAACCCCATAAGCGTCATAATAATCGCCATACCGAGGCTAGCACGAATAAGCATCAGTTTCCGTCCATGTATATCACCAAGCTTTCCCCATATTGGCGATACGATCGCACCTATTAAAAATGTTACACCAAATGCAAGTCCCGACCACTGTGCAATACTTGAAGTGCCAGTTACTCCTAATTCCTCAATATAAAAAGATAAGAAAGGAATTACTAAACTCATACCGGCTGCAGTGGTAAAACAACCTAGCCAACAAATCATTAAATTTCGTTTCCAGCTGGCCATTTTCACACCTTCTTTCTTTAGATACCCATTCTACACCCTTTCTTGTAAAAAGTTTAGTAATTTGCTTTTTATGCAAGATTTACTACAAAACCCGCTATTTTCTAGTAAAAACCACTACATCTCTACATCATTTTCATAATAAAACCAACTCCTCTATATGAAGTTGGTTACTTATTATCTATCGGTATTAAACGAGCATTACAATTTCTCTCGTAAAACTCAATGGGACCTGCTTGTCCAATAATCGCATATTCATATCCATCTTGCTTCATATTATATAAACAATGATACAATAATTCTTTTCCTACACCTTTCACACGATTTTGTTTCGCTATGCCCATTGGACCAAACAATCCTTTCTTTCCTCTCACTACATCGTAACAGGCGAAACCAACTATTACTTCCTCCTGCTGTGCAATATAGATAGGTAACTTTTCATTATATGTCCGAAATCCGTAATCAACCGACTGTAACCACCGTTCACCAAATTCAGCCGCCACAAATCGTGATAACTTATCAAAATCAGAAGGACTAGCTCTTCTTACATGACAAAATAATGTATTATAAATAGATTTAAAACTATTTAAATCAACCGCTAAGTCTCTCGGTTCAGCTGTAATACGTAATATATCTTTTTGCATTTGTGTATGTATAAATTCACCAATATCTGTATCTACACGAAATAATGCATACATAACATGTCCTTCATTAATTACTACTTGCTGAAAGCGTTCCATACGTTTCTTCGCTATTTGTAAAATTTCTATCGCCTTATAAGATAGTTTATATTGCCCTATTTTTTTATACTCTTGATGATGTAAATCGAATCGTTTTCGTAACGAAAGTTTTTCTAAAAAATCTGGACCGACTTTATGAAACAAATACATAAATAACTCAGCGCAAACTCCTGTACCTTCTTTACACATACCTATAAACAGATGGACTGGTTGAATTATGTTATACTCACTCTCTTCTGCTGCAATCTCCAATATTTTATGCACACGTTTTGTAAATTGAAATTCCTCCATATGTGTTTCCACCCTCTACTAATTTACTAACAAACCGTAACCATAAATAATTGAAACAATTACACCCACTACTAATATACCTGGAAGTAAATTTGCCACTTTAATTTTAATAAATCCGAGTAAGTTTAATCCGATAGCAGATATCATAATGCCGCCCGTAGCCGTCATCTCCACTATAAATTGGTTCATTAATTCTTCCGGGACAAAACTATTAATTTGTGTTGCAAAAACTGCAATACCACCTTCATATAAAACAACTGGAATCGCCGAAAATACTACGCCAATGCCTAGAGTTGTCGTTAATATAATAGAAATAAATCCATCGATAATCGCCTTTGTAAATAAAATATTATGATTTCCTCGAATCCCACTGTCAAGTGCACCAAGTATCCCCATCGCACCAATTGCAAAAATTAAAGTAGCTGTTACAAAACCTTCTGATATGCTTCCTTTCCCCTTCGATCCAACTTTATTTTCTAGCCAATCCCCTAAATGTTTTAACTTTTCTTCTAATTGTAACCATTCTCCAATTACCGTACCAATCACTAAACTCAGTATGACAACAAGAAAGTTTTCACTTTTTAATGCCATTTGAAGCCCAAGCACAGTAACCGCTAAACCGATTGCGTGCATTATCGTCCCTTTCATACTTTCTGGAATCCTACTAAATAATTTACCAAGTAAAGTACCAAATATAATACAAATCCCATTTACAACTGCTCCTAATATAACCATTTCTCATTCTTCACCCTTCGAATTCTTTATTTCTATATTTTGGTTTATACATTGATTTGCAGGTTATCTATATGTTAACTTAATATTGAGAATATTAACAAATGTTTTCCATTACATAACCCGCTATTTTTTTGTAACTTTAATTACCTTTAATAGATTCAGTGTTAATTTAATTGCGGGATAATATTAAAAGGGAAGGTATATATGAAAACTTTACTAAAACGATTTTTGTTAATAGCCTTTTTCATTACACCGATTGTTTTATTAATCAATTACTCTTTTATTTCAAAAGCAAAAGACAAACCCGATTTGCAAAACAAATCTAGTAAAACCGCTTCAAAAAGCGAAAAGAAAATAGAAGACCAAGAAATCACACTCACCTTCTCTGGTGATACAATGTTTGATTGGCAATTACGTCCTATAATCGAAAAGAATGGGGCTGATTACCCATTCCAACATGTAAAAGAAGAAATAAAAAAAGCTGATATTTCTTTTGTGAATTTAGAGTCGGCATTTACAACGAAAGAAAAGAAAGCACCTGGGCAACTGTTTTGGATTAAAAGTGATCCATCTACACTACAAGCTATTAAAAACACTGGATATGACATCGTAAATATCGGGAATAACCACACACTTGATTATGGGCAAGATGGATTATTAGATACGATTTCTCACGTAGAAAAATTAAAGTTCCCTTACATTGGAGCCGGAAAAAATGCGAAAGATGCATATACAGCACGAGAAATGACCGTAAAAGGGAAAAAGTTTAAATTTCTTTCCTTCGTTCGATTTATGCCTGATTCTAATTGGGTAGCTGGTGAGAATAAACCTGGCGTTGCGAATGGCTATGATTTAAATCTTGTAACAAAAACAATTAAAGAACAAAAGAAAGATGCAGACTATTTAATCGTCTATATGCATTGGGGCGTTGAAAAATCAAATCGTCCGGTAGAATACCAAAAGCAATATGTACCTAAAATGGTTGAAGCAGGAGCTAACGCGATTGTCGGAAGCCATCCACATTGGTTACAAGGGTTTGAGTATTATAATAAAGTTCCTATCGCTTACTCATTAGGTAACTTTTTATTCCCGAGTTATGTGAATGGAAAAAGCGCCGAAACTGGCGTATTAACTTTAACTTTTAAAGGAAAGGATGTCCAAATGTCATTCAATCCTTATATCATTCGCAACAACCAAGTTTCCCCTGTAAATGAGGGAGAAAAGAAAAAAGCTCTTCAATATTTACAAACAATTTCAACTGATGTAGTAATTGATGATACAGGGAAAATAAAAAACAAACGAAACTAGACAGCTCAAGATCTTTTTCTCTGTAATATACTTTACAGAATAGGTGATAAACATGCTGAAAGACTTATTAGAAAATGTAAGTTTGTTAGAGAACGTTTATAAAATGTCTATAGCAGTTCTACTTTTATGTTCCCTTTATTCTGTGAGACTATTTAAAAAAATAAAGCGAGAGAGAAATCTTACTCCTTTTGAATTTACAATGTATGTAATCATTCGCATTGCGATATTTTTTTGGTTAGCTAGCTTTATTCTTCTTGAATTTAATGAGTACCTAGTTTAACTATAAAAAAGATAGAACAAGCACTATATTTCCTCGCTTGTATCTATCTTTTTTATTTACATTCTAACTCTTTCCTTCTATTAAATAAGCAAATCAAACAAAACAGGGTTTTTATTAAGCTCCATAAATTGAATATTATTTTCTTTAAAGCGAGTAATTAATTGCTCATAATCTTCTTTATGTTTTAACTCTACTCCGACTAATGCTGGACCATTTTCCTTATTATGTTTCTTAATATACTCAAAACGAGTAATATCATCTTCTGGCCCCAATCCTTTATCAAGAAATTCTCTTAACGCGCCTGAACGCTGTGGGAATTCAATGATGAAATAATGCTTTAACCCTTCGTAAATGAGAGATCGTTCTTTCATTTCTTGCATTCTATCAATGTCATTATTTCCACCACTTAGCGTACATACAACTGTTTTACCTTTTATTTCATCCCTGTATAAATCAAGTGCTGCAATAGAGAGTGCACCAGCCGGTTCAGCTACAATCGCATTTTTCTTATACAGTTCTAAAATCGTCGTACAAACTTTCCCCTCTGGTACTAAAACGATGTCATCAATTACATCTTTACAAGTTTCAAAAGTTAACTTTCCTACCTTTTTAACCGCTGCCCCATCAACAAAACTATCTATTTTCTCTAATGCGACATTATCATTTTGAAGAAAAGCCTCTTTCATAGAGGCAGCTCCCATCGGTTCTACACCAATAACCTTTGTAGTAGGACTAACACCTTTTACATATGTACCAACACCTGATGCTAATCCACCACCGCCGATTGCCGTAAAGATATAATCAACCGGTTTCTCCATATCATGCATAATTTCAACTGCCACTGTCCCTTGACCAGCAACTACATACGGATCATCAAACGGATGAACAAATGTCATTCTATTTTCTTCACAATAACACTGTGCTTCTTGGAAAGAGCTATCGAATGTATCACCAACTAATACAATCTCTGCGAAATCACCACCGAAAAATTGTACTTGTGATACTTTTTGTTTCGGTGTTGTTGTGGGCATAAATATTTTCGACGGAATCTTCAATAAATTACATGTATAAGCAACTCCTTGCGCATGATTACCAGCACTTGCACAAACAACACCGTTTTGTAACTTTTCTTTCGGTAAACTTTGAATCAAATTGTATGCACCACGAATTTTGAAAGAGCGAATTAATTGTAAATCTTCTCGTTTTACATAAACGTCACAATCATATTTCTCAGATAAAACTGTATCACGTTGTAACGGTGTTTTAATAACGATATCTTTCATGCAATTATGAGCCATTAAGATATCTTCAATTTTCACTCTCTCCTTTACCTTTTGCACCATTATATATCATCCTTATCTTTTTTAAATTGGCTCAATCAAAATGTGGGATTTTCAGAACAGCCCCTGTATTCGCCGATGTTACCATTTGTGCATAACGTCCAAGCCAGCCAGTTTTCACTTTCGGTTCTGGTCGTTTCCATTCTTTTTTACGCTTATCTAATTCTTCATTACTCACTCTTACTTCTAGCAAGCGTTCTTCAACATCAATACATACAATATCCCCTTGTTCAAGAAGTGCGATCGTTCCACCAGCTGCTGCTTCTGGTGAAATATGTCCTACTGAAATTCCACGTGAAGCTCCAGAGAAACGTCCATCCGTTAATAATGCAACCTCAGCACCTAACCCCATTCCAGCAATTGCTGATGTTGGTGCTAACATTTCTGGCATACCAGGGCCACCTCTTGGTCCTTCATAACGAATGACAACTACATCTCCTTTTTTCACTTTCCCAAGCATAATGCCAGCAAGTGCCTCATCTTGTGAATTAAAAATAACGCAAGGTCCTTCAAAACGCTTTACCTCTGTTGCACCGCTTTTAATAACCGCTCCATCTTTCGCAAGGTTGCCTTTTAATATACGCAATCCTCCTTCCTTACTATGAGGGTTTTCAAGAGAGTGAATAACTTCCTTATCTTTAATCTCTGCCTCAGCAATATTTTCTCTTAATGTTTGCCCAGTAGCAGTTATTCGATCAAGATGAAGTACTCCTTCTTTCCGGCTCATCTCTTTCAAAATTGCACTAATCCCGCCCGCACGATCAATATCTTCCATATGCCAATTGGAAGCAGGGCTTACTTTACATAAATGTGGTACACGTCTTGAAACGGCATCAATACGGTTCATATCGTAATCTAATCCAGCCTCTTGCGCGAGCGCCAATGTATGCAACACTGTATTTGTTGAACCGCCCATCGCCATATCAAGCGCAAACGCATCATCAATTGCTTCTTCCGTTACAATGTCTCTTGGTTTAATATCTCTTTCAATTAAAATTTTCAATTTCTCTGCTGCTTGTTTAATTAGCTCTTCACGTCTTGGATCAATTGCTAAAATACTCCCGTTACCAGGAAGAGCTAAACCTAACACTTCACATAAACAATTCATAGAGTTCGCGGTAAACATACCCGAACAAGAGCCACAAGATGGACAGCCATGATCTTCAATATCTTTTAATTCTTCTTCTGAAATTTTCCCAGATTGATAAGCTCCTACTCCTTCAAAAACGGAACTCAGATCAACAACTTCTCCTTTAGATGTTTTTCCTGCTGCCATTGGGCCGCCTGAAACAAACACAGTCGGAATATTAATACGTAGTGCAGCCATCATCATACCTGGTGTAATTTTGTCACAGTTTGGAATACAAATCATGCCGTCAAACCAGTGTGCATTTACAACCGTTTCTACTGAATCTGCAATTATTTCACGACTCGGAAGAGAATAACGCATACCGATATGTCCCATCGCAATACCATCGTCAACTCCAATTGTATTGAATTCGAATGGTACCATACCTGCCGCACGAACTGCCTCTTTTACAAGTTCCCCAAACTCGTTCAAGTGTTTATGCCCTGGAATAATTTCAATAAAAGAATTACAAATCGCTATGAAAGGTTTATCAAAATCTTCATCTTTCAAACCAGTTGCTTTTAATAAACTACGGTGCGGCGCTTTATCAAAACCTTTTTTAATCATGTCACTTCTCATCTTGTCAAATCCCCTCTTACATATTTTTCATTTATACTCTCTTACTCTATTTCTTTACTAATTTTTTCGGTGCATGAATCCAACTCATCATTTCACGAAGCTCTGCTCCCACTTTTTCTAATTGATGATTTTGTTCTGCTTTTTTCATTGCGTTATACGTCGGACGCCCTGCTTGATTTTCTAAAATCCATTTCTTCGCAAATTCACCTTGCTGAATTTCTGTCAGAACACGCTTCATTTCCTTCTTCGTTTCATCTGTAACAATTCTCGATCCTGTTACATAATCTCCAAATTCTGCCGTATCTGAAATAGAATGGCGCATATTCGTTAATCCACCTTCGTACATTAAGTCAACAATTAGCTTTAATTCATGCAAACATTCAAAGTATGCAATTTCAGGACGATATCCACCTTCCGTTAACGTTTCGAACCCGGCCTTCACAAGTGCAGTTACCCCGCCGCAAAGTACAGCTTGCTCACCGAATAAATCCGTTTCGGTTTCTTCTTGGAATGTCGTTTCAATTACACCCGCACGTGTACAACCTACACCTTTTGCACACGCTAATGCTACATGTAGCGCTGTTCCCGTCGCATCTTGATGCACTGCGACTAATGCCGGAACACCATTTCCTTCTTGATATACACGGCGAACGAGATGACCTGGACTTTTTGGCGCAACCATTGCTACATCTACGTAACTTGGCGGATTAATTTGGCCGAAGTGAATGTTAAATCCATGTGAGAAAAGTAACATTTGTCCTTCACGGAGATTCTCTTCTACTTCTGATTTATATACATGTGCTTGCTGTTCATCTGGCAATAACATTTGTACAACTTGTGCGGTTCGAACCGCTTCTGAAACAGACATTACTTCAAATCCATCTGCTTTTGCTACTTCATACGATTTACCAGGTCTAACACCAACTACAACTTCCACACCTGAATCACGTAAATTTTGTGCCTGCGCATGCCCTTGAGATCCATAACCAATTACCGCAACTGTTTTCCCTTGTAATAACTCTACATTTGCATCTTTCTCATAATACGTTTTCATACTCCATACACCCCTTATAATTTATTTACTTGCAGTACATCAATTAATTTTTTCAACTGACTAACAAGTAATGTCGCTTCATTTTCAGTACAAACTGCTGTGAGTTTCATTTCAGAAACGCCACTCGTATCTCTTTCGTTTAAATGTAAAGAAGAAATATAATAGCCACGCCGAGCAAAAATTCCACTTATACGTAATAAGACACTTGGCTCGTTATGAATAACGAGTGAAAAAGTATGACTCATTCTTCCCACCTCTTCATAATCATTTCGTTATTCCCTTTGTTTGGCGGAACCATCGGAAATACGTTTTCACCTTCTTCTACACAAAAATCAACTACGACAGGACCTTCGTGAGCAAATGCTTCTAACACCACTTGTTTCGCCTCTGTTGAATTTGTCGCCCTTAATCCCTTCACTCCATAAGCTTCTGCCACTTTCACAAAATCTGGTGAGCCAATTTTTGACTCTGATAAACGATTTTCATAAAACATTTCTTGCCATTGCCTTACCATCCCTAAAAATCTGTTATTTATAATAAATACTTTTACAGGGATGTTATTTTCAGCAATTGTTTGTAGTTCTTGAATGTTCATTTGAAAAGAAGCATCACCTGCAATACAAACGACGAGTTCTTCTTCTTTTGCAAGCTGAGCACCAATTGCCGCTGGGAACCCAAACCCCATTGTTCCTAATCCTCCAGAGGTAAGGAACGTCCGAGGTTTTCTTGCTTTATAGAAGTGAGCAGCCCACATTTGATGCTGTCCTACTTCTGTTGTGACAATCGCTTCACCATTCGTTAATTCACTTACTAAGTTGATCACATGCTGTGGTTTTAACTCAGATTCTTTTTGCTTATAAGAAAGTGGATATTCTTCTTTCCATGCCTTTACTTTCTGAAGCCATTCATCTGTTTGTGTATAAATAGACATATGTAACAACATGTGTAACGCTTTTTTCACATCACCAACAATCGGATGCTCTACAGTTACATTTTTATGAAACTCAGAAGGATCAATATCAATATGTACTTTTTTCGAGTGCGGAGAAAAAAGTTCTAATTTCCCTGTTACACGATCATCGAAGCGAACACCTAATGCAAGTAGTAAATCACATTCTGTTACCGCCATATTAGCAGCGTATGTCCCATGCATACCAAGCATCCCTAGAAACAATGGATCTCCCGGTGGATATGCACCAAGTCCCATTAAAGTTGAAACGACTGGAATACGGTTCTCCCTTGCGAATTCGAAGAGTTCATCGGATCCACCTGAATGAATGACACCTCCTCCAATATAAAGAAGTGGACGCTTTGAGTTTGAAATTGCTTTAGCCACCTCTCTAAGTTTCATGCTGTCTGGTACAAGTTCTGGTTTGTACCCCGGAATATCAACTTCTTCATTAAAGAAACTGGTGACTTTTGCATTTTGAACATCTTTTGGAATATCGATTAATACTGGTCCCGGTCGTCCGCTTTTGGCGATGTAAAAAGCTTCTTGCACAATTCGTGATACATGATTTACATCACGAACTTGGTAATTATGCTTCGTAACAGGTACTGTAATTCCGACAACATCCGCTTCTTGAAATCCATCTTTACCAATTAAAGGCGTTGCAACTTGGCCGGTAATGACAACTAAAGGAATCGAATCCATATAAGCGTCTGCTAAGCCCGTAACTAAATTTGTCGCCCCTGGGCCAGAGGTAGCAAAGACTACCCCGACCTTCCCAGAAGCTCTCGCATATCCTTCAGCCGCATGAATGGCAGCTTGTTCATGACGAGTTAAAACATGTTTCAAACCACTTTCATATAACGCATCGTATACTGGTAAAATCGCTCCGCCTGGATAGCCGAAAACGGTCGTTACACCCAATTTCTTCAAACCTTGAATCACGTGCCCAGCGCCTGTCATTTCTTCACACTGTAACTTCTCATACGCTGTATACTGCTGCTTCATTTCAATTAACTCCTCTCCTTATTTATGCTAAGCTTTCCGTCAGCCCGGGAACACGTACTCCTCTTTCTCTCGTTAATTTTTTAAATTCTTCGGTCAATTGTTTCGTTACACTTCCTGGTTTCCCATCTCCAATTTCTCTCGAATCAACTTTTACAACTGGAATTAACTCCGCTGCTGTTCCTGTTAAAAATACTTCATCCGCTACATATACGTCATGGCGAGTGAATGGTCTTTCCTCACACGGAATACTCAGTCGTTCACATAGCTCGATAACACTATTTCTCGTAATACCTTCTAATGCCCCTAAATAGGATGGCGGGGTTAATACTTTTCCATCTTTCACAACGAAAACATTATCGCCAGAACCTTCACAAACATATCCTTGTTGATTTAACATAAGAGCCTCTAACACTCCTGCTTGTGCCGCCTCAATTTTTACAAGTACGTTATTTAAATAATTCATTGACTTAATACGTGGATCTAACGCGTCTGGCGTATTACGTCTTGATGCAACAGATACAACGCTTAGCCCATTATCATAAAATTCTTGTGGGAATAACTTTAATTGTTCTGCAATGATAATTACGCTCGGCTTCACACAACTTCTCGGATCGAGTCCTAAGTCACCTTTTCCTCTTGAGACAATTAAGCGAATATAAGCATCAGCGTATTCATTTTTTTGGAGTGTATGTAAAACTGCTTCTTCCATTTCTTCTACCGTCATTGGAATTGTTAGTAAAATAGATTTCGCTGATTCATACAATCGTTTCACATGTTCTTTTAAACAAAATACATTTCCTCCGTAACTACGAATCCCTTCAAATACACCGTCTCCGTATAAAAAACCGTGATCATACACTGAAACAACTGCCTTTTCTTTTTCTACAAATTCCCCATTCATGTAAATGTACTGGTTTCCCATCTCACATCGCTCCTCTTTTTTCTCTATTTTTGCAATCTATTTCTACATCGATTGCTGAGATGAGTAATTTTAACAGAATATTCAGTATATAAACCTTAAAAATATACTCGTCTCAACAATCGATTACTTACATACTTGTAGCAATCCATTGCTGAGACGAGGGAATCGTGGTACCACTCAGCTTCCTTATACTTCTCACGAAATATAAGCTCTGCAAGTCCAATTAGACTTTTGTTTTTCTATCGGGAACAACCCCGCTACTTTTTACTAGTTTTCAAAAGTAGTGCTCCAAGGTGATTTTCAATGAGTGAATTGTTACCACCCTCACAGCCTCGGGGCAGCTCTCTGAAACAATCTTTATCATTTACTCTCCTCTTCTACGCATTCTCTTCTTCTATTTTTTAAAAATAAAAACTCTCGCCTCAGCAATCAACTACTACAATTTAGTAGCTTTGATTGCTGAGGCGAGAGTTTCGCGTTACCACTCAGCTTCCTTATACTTCTCACGAAATATAAGCTTTGTAGGTCCAATCAGACCTCCGTCCTTTTACCGGAGACGATGCCGCCGCCCTCTACTCAGTTTCCCTTTCGCAAGCGATGCTCCGAGGTGATCTTCAATGATTCGATTGTTACTACCCTCACAGCCTTGGAGTAGCTCTCTGAAACGATCATAATCATCAACTTTCCTCTTCTTTGCATATACAACATATAAAGTTAGAAAATTCTTAATTAACTTTTATTTGTTACACGTATTATAGGACGTTGTTCTTTTCGTTGTCAACATGTTTTCTCAAAAAAATCAAAATTCATTCTATTTATTTTTTCTCAAATCAAAATTGGAATGCATTACTTACATACACTCATATATTACTTAAGTATGTTTGCATTACTACATAAAGAAAAACTTATAAAGTTTATGAGGAGATGAGGAAACTATGTTAAAAGGGAAAGTAGCGTTAGTTACAGGAGCAAGCCGAGGAATTGGACGAGCGATCGCTAAACGTTTAGCAAATGACGGTGCATTGGTTGCTGTTCATTACGGTAATCGAAAAGATGACGCTGAAGAAACTGTTCATGAAATTCGATCAGATGGTGGCCAAGCTTTTTCTATCGGCGCAAATTTAGAATCCTTACACGGTGTAGAAAACCTTTATAACGCTTTAGATACTGAATTACAAAAGCGCACTGGTGAAACACAATTTGATATTTTAATAAACAATGCTGGCATTGGTCCTGGTGCTTTTATTGAAGAAACGACTGAACAATTTTTTGATAGAATGTTTTCAGTAAATGCAAAAGCACCATTCTTTATCATTCAACAAGCACTGCCACGTTTACGTGACAATAGCCGAATTATTAATATTTCATCCGCTGCCACCCGCATTTCTTTACCTGATTTTGTTGCATATAGCATGACGAAAGGCGCTATTAATACAATGACTTTTACGCTAGCAAAACAGCTTGGAGCACGAGGAATAACGGTGAATGCAATACTTCCAGGATTTATTAAAACAGATATGAATGCAGAACTCTTGAGCGACCCGATGATGAAGCAGTACGCTACTACTATTTCCGCTTTCAATCGCTTAGGTGAAGTAGAAGACATTGCCGATACTGCTGCATTCCTTGCTTCTCCAGACAGCCGCTGGGTAACTGGACAATTAATTGATGTGAGCGGAGGATCTTGTTTATAAAAAACATATATTTTCAAATCTTTTTTATTGCGCAATAAAACAATTTATATAATACTATATAAAACATATACATTTAGGAGGATTACAGCAATGTCCGAAAAAACATACGAACTCGCAACCTTCGCAGGCGGTTGCTTTTGGTGCATGGTAAAACCATTTGATGAACTTCCTGGTATTCATAAAGTACTTTCTGGCTATGCAGGAGGTCATGTAGAAAACCCAACATATGAACAAGTAAAAGCTGGAACATCTGGACATTTAGAAGTTGTTCAAATTACATTCGATCCTTCTATTTTTCCTTATCAGAAATTACTAGACTTATATTGGCCACAAATCGATCCAACTGATGATGGCGGACAATTTTTTGACCGTGGTCCATCTTATCGTACCGCTATTTTTTATCATAACGAAACACAAAAAGGGCTTGCTGAAAAATCAAAACAAGCTCTTACAGAAAGCGGTATGTTTAAAGATCCAATCGTGACTGAAATTCGTCCTGCTGCACCTTTTTACGCAGCAGAGGAATACCACCAACATTTCTATAAAAAGAATCCAGAGAAATATGCTACTGAGCAAAAGGAATCTGGTCGTGAAGACTTTATTAAAGAAAATTGGCAAAAAAAATAATAAAAACGCATCGTGCTTTTTTAATACGATGCGTTTTTATTTTTGATAAAAGTACCATACAATGATGAGAACAACCGCTGTTAATGCCCAAAGCGCTACTTCATTTTTCACTCTACTCTTTTTCTTAGTCATTTCATCTCCTCCTAATAGCAATACAACGTATTCAAGATTTCCTCTGTTTCATTGTCCACCTTATATACATAAATACATCCTTACCAATCCTTATAACAAGACCACCAATGATTCCGATTGCAATTGAAATTACTAACATTTGTCCAAAGCTAAAAGAATTTGTGTACGTTATGTAAAGAACGATACATATAAGTAAAACATCCAGTAAAGAAAGTAAAAACCTTTTAAGCATTCCTTTATCTCCTCTATACTTTATTTATATCTTCTACTGTAATTTTGAAATATAGTTTGTTCAAAAATTCCATTTAGGCCCTCATTTTATGAAAAATAATAAGAATCCCTTTTCAAAAGAGATTCTTATTCAGTAGATTTAAGTTTAATTATTTTCTACATATCCTATTCCATAATTACTCCTAAAATAGAATAATATTACTAATCATTTATTGTAAATTGACTATTTGCCAGGCAACCGAATGTCGCGCCAGCTACCTACATCGCATTGGCCAAATTCATTATTACCTACCGCGACTACCGTGCCATCCGATTTAAGGCCAACAGTATGACAACGCCCCGCCGCTATCATATCTTTGGGCCATCGCTTCACTTTTTCTTTCGATAAAAGGTAATCCATGTTTTACCTCCTTGCATATAAGCAACTGTATCATAATAGATATTTTTATCAAATTTCATTATAAATCTACATTTACAAAGAAAGCTTATTTTACTTCTTCAAAAAATAAAAACCTCCAGTTTAAATACTAGAGGTTTTCTCGTTATTTCTTCAAGCGGTCAATAAAATCGTTCAATTTATCTAGCGATTTCATATTCTGATTGCAAGCTACACCATCTTTGCAAATGTAGTTTCCCTTTTTAACGAAAGTTCCTGGTACATCGCCTTTAATTTCAACTAAAAACATTCCTACTTCTTCATGCCCATGACATAATGAACAAATGCTTTTTTTATTTAAACTTTGGAACGTTCCTTGCAGACCAACAAATTTATTTTTATCATTTTTCGCTATAATAAATTTCCTGCTTGATCCCTTATCAATCCAGCTTAAATAAGATATTTCTTTCATATCTATTTCTTCCATATCAGGAAGTTTTAACTTTTTCGCCTTAGGAAATAACTTTTTTAATGTTTGTGCTGTAACTTCTTGAAACGGAATTACATACGGATTTATTTTCATTAAAAATGATTCTGCATCTTCTCTATTTTGAACTGTTAATACCGTATCAATTAACTCTTTCTGTTCATCCGTTAAATTCTCAAATACATGTATTATCTTTTCAATCGCAAGCGATTTTAACGCTTGAATTACACCTCTATCATTTGCCGTTGCATGCCCGTTTGCTAAAATATAAGCTTGTGATTTTATAAAATTATATTGATCACTTCTAATAAACGCTTCCATCTTTATCACTCCATACAAATTGTTGATCTAGTTTTATTGTATACAATGATTACGTTTTTTGATATGTAAAAGATAACTTAGAAACAAACATTACATATATCACTTATTCTCTACCGCTGCATTTCCTGACAAAAGAAGCCATCATCTGTTTTCCATTCCGCATATAATACGTCTTCAAATTTAGTAATTCCTTTTTGCTTTATTTGTTTATAAAGCCACCCTTCATCAAATCCCGCTTCCCTCAAATTATCCTTAACTACTTTTCCATCACTAATTAATGAAATTGGTAAGTATACAGGCTTATGTTTTAAACTTAAATCATTTACAGTAGGAGATTCGTATTTACTTTTTTTCAAAACGCTTATGTTTCCGTTAGGTTCCAATATCATATATTCAACTTCTCGGATTGAAAATATATCTTTTTGTTGCCTAAGCATTTGTTGTAATTGGTTTATATCCAAATGATTTACGCTTAATTGTTCACGATCAATCTTTCCATTACGAATAATAATTGAAGGATATCCTTCAAAAAACCTTCTTGTCCCTCTTACTTTTTGTGTTATCACTTCAATAGTATAAATTAAAATTACCCAAACAAATACTGAATATAAAATAGACCATACTTTAATTTTAGGATCATATATTGAATTTCCAACGAGCTCACCTAGGACGATTGCAGAAATAAAATCAAAGGGCGTTAGCTGAGATATTTGTGTTTTCCCTAATATTTTTGTAGCAATTAATAGAACAAAAAAACCAATTAAAAGCTCTATCGTTATTTGTCCAATATGATTCATATATGTTCACCTTTCTACTCTTCAAATGTTCTGTATAGCATTTAATAAAAAAACGGCACATTTTTTCTATTATCATGCCCGTTCACACTTCATATATCCAATACATATAAAACAAAAAGAGTCTGATTCAAAGTAATATATGAATCAGACTCTTTTCCTCTTATTTAGAATACACAATCTTTTTAATCGTTTCCCCAGAAAGAAAATATTCTTCTGCAAGTTGATGAATAGCAATCCCACTTTTAAACGCTTCTTTAATTGCTTTATTTCTTTCATCTAATTGTTTTCTTCCGCCAGATCGTGTACCCCATTTATAATGTTTCGTTTCTTGTTTCGGAATGTAAATTGTTTCACCTTGTATATACTTTTGAATTTCAGTAATTAAACTCTCCGGTAAAACAGCATTAGCTTTTACGTATTTCATTTCTGCTCGCCCCTTATTTTTTATGGTTCATTTCAATAAGGTGCAAAGCCAAATATAAAAAATGATACGAGCTCATATAGGCGATTGTATATTACTTGTCTACCTCACGCAAAGTATCGCCATTTCCATACTTGGCTTTGCATGAGACGTTGCAGTGTCTGGCAATTGAATTATAATCGCCATATAAACACCTCCTAATATACCTTTTGCATTTTATTATATGATAAATTCCTTCTCCTTGCATCCACACCCTTCTTAAAGCACGAAATTTTATCTAAGAAGGGCTATCAGTTCGTAACAGTAAATGAATTGCAAAAAAGAGCAAAATAAAAAGGTAGCGTATCTTTGTATGATACGCTACCTTTCTTTTTATATAATGCCAAGTACATTTAAGAATACGATAATAATCGCAATTGGTGCGATATAACGAAGTAAGAATAACCATAATACGAATAGTTTATAACCTTTATTTTTACTTACACCTAGCTCTTTCATTAATACATCTTTCTTCATTTTTAAAGGAACAAAGATAGAAACTAATAATACACCAAGTGGCATTAATACGTTACTTACTGCATAGTCCGCTAAATCAAAGACTGTCTTCCCGAAAATCTTCAGATCACTTAATATACCGAATGATAATGCTGATGGTACCCCAACAACTAAGATTAATAACCCTACGATTAAGGCCATTTTTTCACGTTTCCCTTTACCTTTTGATGTTAACGATGCGACACTAATTTCTAACATCGAAATTGCTGATGTAATCGTAGCGAAGAAGAATAATAATAAGAAAACGATGAAGAATAATTTTCCGAATGCCATTTTACTGAAAATAGCTGGCAATACGATAAATAATAGTCCCGGTCCTTGAGATGGTTCCATTCCAAATGCGAACACAACTGGGAAAATTGCAAGTCCTGCAAGTAATGTAATAACAAGAGTTAAGGCTACGATAGAAAATGCTGAACGTGGTAAGCTTTCTTCTTTCGGTAAGTATGAGCTATACGTTACCATAACGGCTACCCCAACAGATAATGAGAAGAACGATTGCCCCATTGCGTATAAAATAACTTCTGATGTTACATGTGAGAAATCAGGTTGTAAGAAGAAACGAACTCCTTCTCCAGCACCATCTAACGTAAGTGCACGAACGATTAATACAAAGAATAAAACGAATAGTGCTGGCATGAAATATTTATTTACTTTTTCAACACCATTTTGTACACCTTTACTTACGATAAAAATAGTAATAAGGATGAATAATAGCTGTGATCCAACTGCTAAATATGGATTGGAAATGATTTCACCAAACGTAGCTTCGTATGCTCCATTTCCTTCCCATAGTCTACCTGTAATCGCATTCCATAAATATAATAAAATCCAGCCTCCTACAACACTGTAGAAAGAAAGTAATATGAAACATGTTACAATTCCTAATTTACCTAACCAAGGCCATAACGTTTTAGGAGCAATCTCTCTATATGCATCAACAGCCTCTTTTTGTGTACTTCTTCCAATAACAAATTCAGCTAATAATAGCGGTAAACCAATTAATAATGTGAAACCGATGAAAATTAGGAAGAACGCTCCGCCTCCTCCAATGCCGGCCATATATGGGAATTTCCAAATCGCCCCAAGACCAATTGCCGAACCTGCTGCAGCTAATACGAAACCTAATTTCGATGTCCATTGCTGTGAATTCATTTGTTAATCTCCTCTCTATCTCTTTTTCTTTGTTACAATTCGGTATTTATATTGTTCTATCAATACTCTTTTCTAATACGTTCACTTCCTCCCTAATAATAAAAAAACGCCCCTACGTAAATACGTAGGGACGACAAAAATATCGCGGTACCACCCTAGTTGTGAAGAACACTAAGAAACCACCTAAATAAAAACGCCCCTACGCAAAAACGTAGGGACGATAAAATATCGCGGTACCACCCTAGTTATGAAGCCACACCAAAGTTAGGACCTAAATAAAAAACGTCCCTACGTAAATACGTAGGGACGATAAATATCGCGGTACCACCCTAGTTGTGAAAAAATCTTCACCACTTTATTTGATAACGGTATAAACTACCGTCTTTCATTTCCTCAAAATATGAGATTTATGAAAGATGCTCCAGGACGAACTTCATGAATAATCTATATACTGATTCACACCAACCATCAGCTCTCTGAAATAGGGAGATATTCACTACTATACCCTTTCATTGCCCAAATATTATTTTCCGAATTGATTACTATCATTTTTATCACACATTAAAAATAGTGTCAACTTATATTTCGAATTTTTATGTATTACAATCTATTTAAAAATTCAAAATATAAGTTTTAGTTTAGAAAACAAGTAGCTTAGTACATAACGAATTCTAACAGGCAATAGAAAAAGAATTACGTATTATTGATACTTATTCAATAATACAAATCATCTAGAAACATAACCTGTCTCTCTGTATTCATTTTTTAAGAGTTTGATGGATACCAAGAAAATTTCGCATCACTATCCAGTGGTCTATTTTTCGTTTCTTCTTTAATTACACGAAACCATTCATTTAAAATTTGAGTTTTGGGCAATTGAGCAGCAAGGCTATCTTCCCAAATTATATGTGAGAACCAGGCTTTCGTTTCCCATTCAAACTGCAATTGTGCGAACGAAATTATAGGGTGATCAGCTCCACGAAATTGCTCATTTACTGCATTTGAAACTTCTGGAGCTTGCGGTAACAACTCGTTCTGAATTCTATTTCTTATCGTCTCATTTTCTAGCTGATCCCAGAAATACAATTGCCCATTTATTTGATAAAAAATATCAAATGAAGCCTCACCTTTCTTCAAATTCAATAACACGAAGGCACGTTCCACATCATTGTCAGCCGCTTTTACAGCATTAACAATTATATTTTGTGCCATTGATACCCAGTAACTAGTCGCTTCCTCTACCGGTGATTCAACATACAATTCTTCACTTAATTCATGAAGAGTAGCTTCTTGCTCATTTACTTTTTCAACTTTTTTAAAAAACCTATTAAAAAAACCCATAACTTCCCCCTTATTACTATTTTCTATTTCACAAAATAAAAAATAGATTTTTCTTGCTCATCCACATTTACTCCTGGCGCGTATGTATGAACTTGTTGCAACACTTCTTCTATTAGCAACTCTAACTCCTGCACACTTTTTTCTGGATTCCCTATTAATGTGTCCGCCATACGTTCATATAATTTTTCAGGTTTAATAGTCATTCGTTCCACATTATTAGGCATCCATTTAAACGCTGGATGATGTACGTACATTTTATTCAAACCAAATAAAACACCGAATACGTTCCTTTGTACTTCGCAAATAACGTCATAAAGCATAAGCCAATCTTTCCGTTTTAAAAGCGCCTTTCGATTGTGCCAACGATTACTTAACCATAGATTTTCTGAAATCATCAGTTTTGCTAGTTCATCTGGATATGCCGCTACTTTTTCTTTTAATTCATTCACTTTCCCTTCTCCATACAAACTAACACCATCATGAATGGATGATACAATACATTGTTTTTCATAATTTATATCATATTGATCCACCACATCCGAAATTACTTTCTCTACTGTCTCTGTTAAAAAGTTACTAATCTCTAATTTAATTCCCTCTTTCGTTAAATACGTTTCCGACCATTCTTCTTCCTCATACGGATGATACGATAATATTTTCCCATCAATATGATAAATAGGGGCCCTACGATCCTCATCTTCCGGCGGTGTTGACCATAAAATATGTAATTCTATATCTGAATGTTCATCTTCAAGCTTTCTAGCTACTGAACCCGCTAAAATAATAGCTTCTACTTTCGGATTTTGCCTATAAATCTCTGACATCTCTATCGCTCTCTCTTTTAATCCCATTTCATTTCCCCCTAAAATTGCAGTAATCCCCTATATTTCATTTATCTATTTCGATATTACAGCTTGCATTACCTTTTCAAATTCCTACTTAATCATATTTCTATCCAATAGCGCTGAATAACTTCACCAGTACGAGAAGAAACTACTTCATTTTCTAACACACCTCCAACCTTTTGAATCGTTTTAGCAGAACCGATATTGGATTTATCGCAAGTTATTAATACTTTCTGCAATCCTAATTTTTGCGCTTCAGCTAATGCAAGTTGTAGTTGTTTCGTAGCGTAACCGTGGCGACGTTTATTCGGATGGACACTATATCCAATATGACCGCTTTCCCGTAATAATTCTGGATTTAATCTATGTCTAATATTCACAAAACCTATAAGTTCCCCTTTTTCAAAACTTAAAAACTGACTAGATGGCACTCGATTAGCTAGTAAATTTTCTCCTAGTTCTTGTTTACTCACTTTTTATAGCAATAGGTAAGGTTTTGAGGCACTCTCCACCTTTTCCCCTGCTCCACACCGTACGTGCGATTTTCACCGCATACGGCGTTCCATCATTAAATTAACTAATCAATAATATCCAAATTACATTTCTGACGAAACAT